>JAHKAT010000085.1 GCA_018825925.1 Bacteroidota bacterium
ATGAAATTTCTTAAAAAGCTTTTTTATGGCATTTTAGTTCTAATCGCATTATTCTTAATTGCAGCATTTTTTGTGGATGGAAAATATTCAGTTGAAAAGAAAATAGTGGTGAACAGGCCATCCGCTGAGGTTTATGATTATTTGAAAAATTTGAAAAATCAGGCCGAATATTCCGTTTGGCAGAAGATAGATCCACAAATGAAGAAATCGTACATCGGAAAAGACGGAACGGTAGGATTTGTTTCGGCCTGGGAAAGTAATAATGACAAGGTAGGCAAAGGTGAGCAAGAGCTAACAAAACTAATTGAAGGTCAAAGAATTGAAATGGAATTGAGGTTTTTTGAACCCTTTGAGGCTAATGATAAAGCCTATTTCACTACAAAAAAACAAGGATTAAACTCAACAGAGGTAAGTTGGGGTTTTAAGGGTGAAATGAGTTATCCAACCAATTTATTTCTTTTAGTTATGGACATGGAGGAGCTAATTGGCAAGGATTTAGAAGAAGGGCTAGTCAATCTCAAATCACAATTAGAAAAATAAATTAACGATTCAAATTGCGGTCGCTTTCCATCACCATCTCTTTCATATCCTCCATAAATTGGAGTAATTTTTCTTGAATTTTTTTATCGGTACTGCCTAAAATTTTTGCTGCTAAAATACCCGCGTTTTTGGCACCATTTAACGCAACTGTTGCAACTGGAATTCCCCCTGGCATTTGAAGAATAGAAAGAATCGAATCCCACCCATCAATTGAGTTACTCGATTTAATCGGTACACCAATAACCGGGAGTGGAGTTAAAGAAGCCGTCATTCCTGGAAGATGCGCAGCGCCACCTGCCCCTGCTATGATCACCTCAATCCCTCTTTTATGTGCCTCTTTGGCATATTCATACATTCTTTCGGGAGTTCGGTGAGCTGAAACAATATTTATTTCAAATTCGATCCCCAACTGGGTCAAAAAACTTGCTGCTTCATTCATAACAGGAAGATCTGATTTACTCCCCATAATAATTCCAACTTTTACCATTCCATTATATTTTGTGACAAAGGTACAATATCTTTGAATTTCGAACGACATCAATAGCTCGGAGACTTTGGTTGATTTAATTGGGTTATTAAAAAGACATAATTATGGCTGTTTGGTACATTATTGAGCCAAATTTCATTGTTGGATAGTGAACGATGCTGACCTTTTTTGGGTGTTTTTGGTGTTGTTGTTATATTTTTTTTGGAGGTCTTTGCTTTTTTCCAATCCTGATAGGAGTATTGTTAGTCGTAAAGGGATGCTTTGCGAATACGAAGAGTTTTAATCACTGGAAATCAAGTGATTATTCGTTTCACAACCGTTAGATCACCTCTTCCTTATTTTTGAAAGTGGAGATCTTATCGTACGAATGTCCGATTGTTTTTCAGCTTGTAAAAACTCATCCGGAAAATCAATCGTCCACCTTCTAAAAAATCCAGGAAACTCATTTCTAATTTTCGCATTGGTTCGTACTCGTATAACCCCATCCTTCCCAATGACATAAGTAAAATGATAGCACTTATATGTAATTACTCCGTTTCTATAACTTGCTCCTGTCACAGTTTCAAAGCAAAATCCATGTCGGGAGAGAGCGTTTTGATGCACTTGCATACAAGCTCCATTCTCTCGTGTCAATCCCTCTAAAATAGTAAAGTTTCGTGCCAATTGGCGATTGACTTCTTGGGTCAAAGGCTTGTTTCTTCTTCTTGCATTGTTGTGATGATTGTTCTTACATTTAATAGAGCAAAAACGTTTGTCAATGCGACCGAACACTGATGAATTGCATTCAGGACACGGCTCTTTTAGGTAGTGAATAGTATACATAATAGTTGATTTTAACCTTAAGTTATAAAAAAGCCAAACTAAATACAACTAGAAATAAACCTTTTTAATGCACTTGATGCACATCAAAAACAGACTACCATCCCAATCTTTCTTTTAATAAAGGAAAGGCCGAACGACTGACTGCCAAGCGAACACCATTTGTTAAAACTACTTGATACTTTCCTTTGTCAATATTTTCAATTCTTTGGATTTTGTTAAGCGCTATGATATGTGATCGATGGATTCTCGCAAATAAATTTTCTGGAAGATTTGTTTCATAGTAACTCATGGTCTGCTTTTTAACGAATCTACCTTGATCTGTAAATATTTTTACATAATCATCATACGCTTCAATATAACTTAATTCAGCAAACGGAATTATGTTTATTTTGTCGCCATCTTTTATCACTATTCTCGTAGTGTCTTCGGGGTAAATAGCTCTGCGGGCTTGTACTAATTCAGGTTCATTAATCTGCCTTAAATCAAATGCTCTTTTGACAGCTTTTTCGAAACGTTCAAATAAAAAAGGTTTTAACAAATAGTCAATGGCTTCTTGTTCAAAAGCTTTAACCGCATATTCATCAAAGGCAGTACAAAAAATTATTTTAGGCTGATGGCTGATCAATTCTAAAACCTCAAAACCACTCAATTTGGGCATTTGAACATCCAAAAAAATTAAATCCGGTTGGAGAGTATCTATCATTTTGACAGCCTCATATCCATTTGAGCATTCTCCAATAACTTCTAAGGAACCGTGACGATCACAAAAATTTCTCAGTAGCTTTTTAGCAAGATCCTCATCGTCAATTAATAGTACCCTCATTTTTTCTAATTGGTATTTTTATTTGAACCACAAACTCACGGTCCAAAACTTTTGTTTCGACTAAATTGCCTTCGGCGTAAAGCCAATATAGTTTTTGTTTTATACTTTTTAAACCAAACCCTGTCCCTTTGGTATTTTGATGCTCCGGATCAAAAGAATTGGTCATTTGAACATATATATACTCCCTCTTTCTGAAAAGTTGAAGACGAACGACCCCTTTCTCAACTTGCCCGTATAGCCCAAACTTGATGGCATTTTCCAATAATGGTTGTAGCAACATAGACGGGATTTCAACATCATTCAAATTCTCATCGAATTCAATGCTATATTCCAATCGATTGGAAAAACGAATCTTTTCAATTGAAAAATAACGATTGACTTGATTAATTTCATCTTCTATCTTAACAAACAAACTTTGATTCTTTAAAACTGAGTGTCGCAGGAATTCTGAAAGTTGAACAATCATTTTTTGTGCCTCTTCAACATCAAATAACATCAATGAATTGATCGAATTCAAGCTATTAAACAAAAAATGTGGTTGTACATTCTGTTGGATATTCTTGATCTCTGAATTTTTTAAATCCTCTTGTATGCGAAGTAGACGTTGCGTGCCGTATTCACTTCTCAACTCGTTTTTTAAAAACCACCATTCATAAAACAATACCCATAATAAAAAAAGAATCACTATAAAATGGAAGGGTAGCTCTATAAAGTACAATTCAGATCGATCAAGAAATGGAATAAATTGAGCAAGAAAATAAAAGGAATAAACTAATAGGGATGCGCTGCAAATAAGTACAAAAATCGGATTGAAGGAAAACGTTGCTTTAGGCTGATAGAATTGAAAAA
>JAHKAT010000086.1 GCA_018825925.1 Bacteroidota bacterium
AAAAATACTTAATATACCATCTTGATAGCTTGCATTAATCTTTTCTTCATTCACACTTTCCGGCAAATTAAAAGTTCTTTTGAACGAAGAATAACCAAACTCTTTTCGAGTATAATTTCCTTCCTTATGTTCATTTTCTCCTTTCGTTTCTGTCGAAATTGACAATACTTGATTATCAAGGTCAATTTGGAAATCTGATTTTTTTAGACCTGGAACAGCCATTTCTACCAAAAAAGCATCTGGCGTTTCTTTAATATTTACTTTTGGCAAAGTAATTCCCGTATTGAAGTTTGAATTAAATACGGATGGTAGGTCTCTATTAAAAAGATCATCGAACCAATTTGACCATGTGGGGAAGTTTTGATTTGAATTTCTGTTCGCTAAACTTCCGTTCTTAGGAACACTAACTAAACTGCTCATAATTACAAAATTTTAAATTAAACATTATTTCAATTTGAAATCTTACATGACTTCATTCCCACATTGAACAAAAAAAATACCAAAATAGAGCGATCACTTTTTTTTAAAAAAACACTATATATTACTCTGAAATTTTGACATAAAGTTGAATTATTGACACATTGAATTTCAAAAAACATGACATATTTACCTACTATAACCTATTGGTTATTAAAGTACTGCACAATAAAAAACTCAAATAAGATTAACTTTATAGGCATTAGACCAAAAAAGACATCCCTGATTTTCTAGGGAAATTCACAGGAAAAAATGAACCTTTTATTGTTAAAGTATTTTTCGAAGAGATGGAACATTTATAACTTTTCATGAAAGTGGCCTAATTGAAACTGAATTTGAAGATGAAAATCTAAGAAAACAAATGGATAATGCTTTTATGTGTTTTTTGCAAAATTCCATTAACTTAAAACAAAAAAATGAAAAGTTTTATATCCATAGTTTTGATCATGTTTTTTACTGCATTATCCTACAGTCAGGTCTCAAATGAATCTGACAAAGCGCTTATTAAAAATTTAGTAATTGAATCTTTTGACGAAATATGGTCTAAATTAAATTCCAAAAAACATAGATAAATACTATACCAAAGACTTTCTGCTTTTGGAAAACGGAGAAGTTTGGAATAACGATACTATCTCCATTTATTTGGATAATGCTAAACTTCGGAAACCAAATCCAAAGCGAACAAATACAATTGAAATTATAGAAATTAAAGTCGTAAATAAAATTGCATGGATAGCTTACCAAAATTATGCGACCTTCTCAATTGACAATAAAATCATTAGAAAAGCCCATTGGCTAGAAAGTGCAACGGCAATTTTAACAGAGAATGGATGGAGATTAGAAATGCTTCACTCAACTCGGATTCAAATTGAATAAAAACTACCCCTAAAGGCCCTTCGAACTATGGCCGCCTAAAGCTGTCACAATTTAGAGAATTTGAGAATTAAATTCAACAAATTTGACGCCTAATTATCAGTATTTTAGAAAAAAAATAATGAACAAACAAATAACGGAATACATCAATTCGTCACCCGAGAAACAAAAAGAAATTCTTAGTTCTATCCGCTCTTTAATTCATCAACACGTGAAAAACGTGACTGAAGAATTTAAATGGAGTAGACCCGTTTTTAAACTAAAAAAAGATTTTGCCTACCTCAAGACAAACAAAAATTATTGTAGTTTGGGATTTATGAAGGCTCATAAAATCAATGATGTGAACAATCTCCTGGAAGGTACGGGAAAGGACATGCGTCACATTAAGGTCTATTCAATAACAGACTTCAACGAAGAACTTATAAAAGAATGGATACTAGCAGTGACCAAAGATGAAGAAAATTAAAAAAATGGAGAAACTTTCAAACAGAGCAATTATTAGTCGGCTTTATACTTCAGCTGAACATCAACTCGAGGAGGCAAATATTGAGCTAGACAGTTGGTCCCATTGGTACAATACCTTGCAAGCGTTCACCATTCCTGAAAAAATGGTGTATGTACTTGTGAAAATGAATCAAACTGTTACCAATGGTGGTTTTGTAGAGTTTTACGAAAGTTCAATTGGGATATTTGCTCCAGAAATCATTCATGCCTTGAATCAAATAAATGCTGGAGCAACTGCTGAAATTATATCCAATTCCTTGTCAATCGTTAATCCAAATGGGTTTTTGGATGAGTCCTACAAAGATCATGTTTTTAATATTCAACTAAGTGAACAGCAACGTGCCCAATTGTACACTTTCGATATCCGATACGACCAATTGCATGGTCTTGAAAATTTAGAAGATTTACTTGGCGGTTTTTTACAAGACTATCTCAACTAAAAAGGCCCTTTTCCGTTAATTTCTAGCCGGTTCGAAATATCTGTAATCCTGAAATCGAATAATTGAAATGAAATCACTGTCGTTTTCACGTTCCAATATTGCACTTAACTTACCATTGTTCTCGTTATACACAAATTGAATTTCTTGCGCCACATCCAAATCGTTGATCACCTTTTTTTCCTGGACATTTCCCAAAGTATCATAGGTAAATGTATATATATTTCGAGGATAGGCGTCGCGGGTGTTTTTAAAACTTTTCTTCTCTAAATTGCCCGTCTCACTAAATTCGAAAATTTCAGATTTTCCTTGACCGTTGCCAACGTAACGCTCGTCCAATCTTGTTACTAATCCCTCTTTGTTATAGGTTTTCCACTCTTTTTTAAACGGCAAGTTATAGCTGTTCTTCGTGATTTTTAAAGTATCAATACCTTCAACTTTGTATTCATAGGATTCTTTTCTGTCCAAAACTATTTTCGATTCACCACTTACATAGTTGATTTGAATATAGGTTTCTTTGCTAATTAAATAATTTGATTGATCGTAGAAAAAGGTGTTGTAGGTAAAATTGCTTCTAGTGCCATAGGAGTAATAAATTAAATGGCCTTTCTCATTGTAGGCATACTTTTGAAACGTAGAATCCACCGTGCCGTCGTCTGTTTTGGTTTCATACACCTGTACAATCCTACCCAAGGTGTCAAATTCAAAAACCCGTCTAAAATCAGTTTCATACATTGGCTTGCCCGGATTTTTATATGAATACCTTCCTTTGATCAACTGAATGTGATTGGTGCGAATATAATCGGCATTAAAAAAAGGTTCGTTTGTCCATACCTCACCACTTTTATTTCGCAAAATTTGAGCATTTCCAAAAAAATGAAAGAGGCAAAAAAACACGAAGAGGATTCGTTGAGAATACGAGGTTATGTTGGACATCAAAATAGAAACTAAAGCTTGTCAATACGCACCTTATCAAAAAAAGTTCCAAAAAATAAAATTTACATGTGCAACTGTAACATTCTAAGGTGTTCTGCCGTTAGATAACTGTAGTTTGTTAATAACATGGAAGCACAATACAAAACATCCTTTGCTAAAAGATGCCTCAAGATAGGCAAATGGTTAACTATTTCAATGGTTTGCATGATGCTACTTATTAGTGGAGGTCTGTATTTGATGCGCGACAAAATAATAGGTGTGGTTGTTTCTGCAGTAAACAAAAATTTAACCACCCCAGTACAGGTTGAAGAATTAACACTTACCTTTTGGTCTAGCTTTCCCAATTTAAGCGTCGATTTTAATCATGTTTATATTGCTGATGCCACAACCCAAACAACCGTTGCCGACACCTTATTTTATTCAGACAGGATTCGCTTAAAATTGAATCCATTTGATGTTTTGAAAAAAAATTACGAAGTCCGCGAAATTGAAATTTTCCCCGGAAAAGGATATTTAAAACGCCTAGCTGATGGAACTGTGAATTACGATATCGTAAAGAAAGATCCAAATCAAAAGAAATCATCAGACTTTAAATTTTCGCTTAAAAATGTAGAATTTCACGATTTTTTGTTGGGTTATAACGATGAAAAGGTAAAACAAGATTATTTAATCGAATTTCAGAATGCCGAATTGGTGGGTGATTTTTCGAATGTGAGTACCGTTTTGCAATTGAAAACTGAAAATCAGATTCGTTATTTAAAATCTGATGGGATTGCTTTGGTCAAAAACACTCCTTCTAAATTTGAAGTTCAATTAGTGATCGATCAAATAAATGGAACACTAACAATTCCTCGCACTCCTGTTTCTATTGGAGAGTTACCCTTTCAGTTTGCCTTGAGTTCGACTCCTTCGAATTTGAATTTCGACCTTTCAAGCAATGGATTAAAGCTGACCGACTTAGTGAAAAGGTTGAACCATAGAAGCACGCAGTCCATTAAAGACATTGAAGGAACAGGAGATTTAATCTTTGGATTACAATATGCTCAAACCGGAAATAAAAAACCAAAAATTGACGCCATATTTCAATTGAAAAATGGACAAATCGTTGAACCGTCTAAAAACTTACCAATACGCAATATTCAGTTGGCAGGTAAATTTACCAACCACGCAAATAAAAATAGTGAATTGCTAGAAATCAGCCAATTGTCTTTTCACACTAGCGCTGGACCATTTTCTGGACAATTAAAAATAAGCGATTTCGCACATCCAAATATCAAGGGAAATGCCAATGGAACCTTGGATTTAGCGGTCATTCACTCTCTTTTTGAAATTCCTACGATACAAAGTACAAAAGGAAAAGTGACTTTAGCGGGTAATTTTGATTTACAACAAAATCAAGGTGAGATCAAAATAAATCATTGCGAAGCCAATATCGGTTTTCAAGAAGTTCAATTCCAACAGATTGACGACAAACGCTATTACGACCACCTCAATGGAAGTCTTTTCATGGATGGAAATACTGCCAAAATCGATGATCTTCGACTTACAGTTGGAAAGTCTGATGTGGCGATGCGTGGAGATGTTATCAATATTGAACCTTACCTCAACAAGCGCGAAAACTTAAATGTTGAAATGCAATTGAGTAGCGTATTTTTAGACGTTCAAGACTTTTCTAGTTCCAGTAAAAAAGAAGAAATCGCCAACGGACGAAATTTTATATTGCCTGCCGATATACAAGGAAATGTGCGCTTAATCTCCAATCAATTGGTGTATGAAAAACATACCTTCAAACAATTAAAAACAAATCTAAAAATTGGAAACAGAAGAATAGATTTCAATGAACTAGAATTGAAAAATTCGGAGGCCCATATTCGCGGAACAGCTAGTATCACTGAATTTTCTCCGGAAATTTTTACGATTGAAACCTTGGCCTCTACCGATCGTCTTTCGTTTCAGCCGCTTTTTAAGGAGTGGGATAATTTTGACCAACAGATTATAACTGCCGACCAAATAAGTGGCTTTGCTCAGGTGAAGTTACACTTCAAAGCACCCTTCGATTTACGGTCTGGTATACAGAAAAAGAACATTGTTGCCGCTGTCGACCTAAAAGTTGAGGAGGGGCGAATGAAAAATGTTTTGGCATTCAAGGAAATCACAAAGAGTTTAAAAGATTCAAAAACAACACGTTTGATTTTGAAACAAAACAATATCAATAATTTCGAAAAAGAGCTTTTGGACCTTAGGTTTGAAAATTTCCAAAACACATTGACTATTCAAAACGGAACGATTACTATTCCTGAAATGTTGATTGCCTCCAACGCTTTGGACGTGCGATTAAATGGCACGCACGACTTTGACAATCAAGTTGATTACCGCTTCAGTTTCAACTTCCGAGATATTCGCAAGCAAGCCCGCATGACAGAATTTGGCGAAGTGGTGGACGATGGAACAGGTATGCAATTGTTTGTTCACATGTTCGGGCCAATGGATTCACCGACAATACAGTGGGATCAAGAAGCTACCAAATTGTTAGTGAAAGAAACCTTTGAAGCAGAAAAACAAAATGCCAAAGCTATCTTAAAAAGCGAATTAGGTTTATTCAAAAAAGACACCACCATTGCTGCTTATGTTCCGAAGGCAAAATTGAAAGAAGAAATTATTGTAGTGAGCTCGAATCAAAAGGAAGAACCCGAATTTGAGTCTGTAAAAAAGGAAACGAAGCTCAACAAAACTTTCAACAAATGGAAGCAAGAAGCAGAGTCTGACAAAAAAGGAAAGGTAACAACAGAAGGATTTTAAAACGCCTCACTAATCGTGAAATAAGGTAAAATCTGGCCGCCTCCAAAACCAACATCCAAACGGATATTGACATGCTCTTTTTTGTCCAGCTTGTACCGCAAACCTGCGCCATAACCACAGTTTACACGCTGCACTCCGATTTCGTCGTAGTTATTAGCTACCAATCCTGCCCCTGCAAATAAGGTAAATCCCCAGTTTTTCAAAAACTCTTGACGCCACTCCACTTGAGATTGAAGAGATTTTAAATCGCGTTGTTGCCCTTCAAATTGTCCGCGCAAACGCTTCCCTCCTCCCAATAAACTCATCATGTAAAAAGGAATATCACCATGTGCCGCTTGGATGTTTAAATTTGAAGCCAAAACAGACCTTTCGGTAAGGCTGTAATAATTGGTAATGTCTACATTCAACTTATTAAAGCTAAAGTCAGAACCCGTCCATTTGTCTTCAACTCCAAAAGAAACGTCCGCTAAAAATCCATTTCTTGGATAAAAGGGATGGTCTCTGGAATCGTAAATCATACCCAATCCCACGGCAGAATTTACACCTCCTTTTACGCCGCTAATGGTTGAATTTCTTAGATCGCCATTTGGGTCAAATTTCAAATCTTGAAAATGGTCGTAACCATATTTTAAACCTACAAACATATTTTGGGAAATTCTTTTGTACGCATTTAATCGCAAACGGGGAAAGGTAACTTCATAACTCTCGCGCGCGCTGGTGTCGTTGCAGTTACCTACCCCAAAATAGAAGAAATTGTATTTGTAGTATCCTACTTCACCGGTTAAACGATATTGATCATTTTTCAAAAACAAGTTGTACGGCAAGTACAGTAAAATTTGTTTGTTTTGGGTATAGGCAGAACCAATGGTAATGCTTGAAGGCTTAGAATTTAATGA
>JAHKAT010000087.1 GCA_018825925.1 Bacteroidota bacterium
ATAGGTATTTTAAGTACGTCGCCTGGTTTTATTTTATCGTTTCTAAGTCCATTTGTTTTTTTTAATTCATTTTCAGTCACCATAAAACGTTTGGACAAGCTGTATAAAGTCTCTCCTTTTTTTACTTCATGAAAAATGACAGTGTCTGAAAATGAAACCTTAAAGTTTCTCTGCTCTTCTTTCAAAGTAGTACCATTCCCTGAAGGAGTTGCCACAGGGATTTTGATCTCCTGACCCACATTTAAACCGTTTTCAATACTCGGATTAAGTTGGATTAATTCTTCAGGCGTTGAATTGTATTTTTTAGCGATTCCGTAAACGGTTTCCTTTGCTTCTACTTTATGAAGAACCAAATTCTTTTCTAAACTTTGGCTGCCTCCGATAGGAATAATAATGCGTTGACCTTCTTGTAAACCCTTTTCTACTCCAGGATTCGCCTTTACTATCTCATCAACCGGAACATTATACAATTTATAAATTCCATACAAAGTATTTCCACTTTGAACGAAATGTACGTAATGTTTTCTGCCATTTATCGTTTCAATTTTCGCATTTTCTGGTTGAGCGAAACCAATTGTGAACTGGAGTAAAACTAGGAGCAATAAAAAATGCTTCATTTTAATAAGATTCATGTTCATCATATAATTTTTAAGAACGCATAATTTCCAACAGACTTAACCAATCCTCATGCCAGAATTACTCCCATTCAATAGTAGCTGGTGGTTTTGAGCTAATATCGTAGGTAACTCGATTAATTCCTTTTACTTGATTAATTATTTTACTCGAAACTTTTGCCAAAAATTCATAAGGCAAATGACACCAATCGGCAGTCATTCCATCCGTTGAAGAAACAGCACGAAGAGCAACAGCATTTTCGTAGGTACGCTCGTCTCCCATAACCCCAACTGACTGAATTGGTAAAAAGATTGCACCGGCCTGCCAAACATCGTCATACAAACCATCATCTTTTAAAGATTGAATAAAAATATGGTCTACCTCTTGAAGGATCGCTACTTTTTCTTTCGTGATATCCCCCAAAATACGAATCCCCAAACCAGGTCCAGGGAATGGATGTCTCCCCAAAATCTTTGGATCAATCCCCATAGACGCTCCAATTCTTCTCACCTCGTCTTTAAACAATAGTCGCAAAGGTTCCACCACTTGCAATTTCATATAATCAGGTAAACCGCCAACGTTGTGATGAGATTTTATGGTTTGAGAAGGTCCGCCAGTTCCAGAAACCGATTCGATTACATCTGGATAGATAGTTCCTTGTCCCAACCATTTCGCATTTTCAACAAGTTTCGACTCTTCGTCAAAAACGTCGATAAACACTTTGCCTATTGCTTTTCTTTTTAATTCAGGATCAGTCAGTCCTTTTAATTCAGCATAAAATTTTTCTGAGGCATCTACCCCTTTTACATTCAAGCCCATCCCTTGGTAGGATTCCAAAACTTGCTCGAACTCATTTTTACGCAATAATCCGTTATTTACGAATATACAATGCAGGTTAGAGCCAATAGCTTTGTGCAGAAGGAATGCCGCGACTGATGAATCAACTCCACCAGACAAACCTAAAATCACTTTGTCGCTTCCTATTTTTTCTTTTAATAGATCTACACTTTCTTCCACAAATGACGCCGGAGTCCAATCTTGTGCACATTCACAAATGTCAACAATAAAGTTTTGCAACAAAGTTTTACCATCCGTGGAATGATACACTTCTGGATGAAACTGAATTCCGAATGTATTTTCGCCTTCAATTTGAAAGCCAGCCACCTCTACATCTGAGGTACTTGCTATGATAGAATAGTTACTTGGAACCGTTTTAATTGTGTCACCGTGCGACATCCAAACTTGACTGCCGTTTGGAATATCCTTCGTTAATTCATTCGCGGTATTTACAAAAGACAAATTTGCTCTACCATACTCGCGAATTTTGGAAGGCAATACCTCACCCCCATAATTTAGCGCCAAATATTGAGCTCCAAAACAAACACCCAACAAAGGGAATTTCCCTCTAATAGAGGATAAATCAGGTTTGGGAGAAGCCTCATCTCTAGTTGAAAATGGGCTTCCTGAAAGAATCACACCTTTAATGTTAGATGACAAATCTGGAACTTTGTTCCATGGGTGGATTTCACAATATACATTTAACTCACGTATTCTTCGAGCAATTAATTGCGTGTATTGAGAACCAAAATCGAGGATTAAAATCATTTCTTGCATTGCGCAAAGATACATTGTTCATTCAATTTTCAATGAAGTGTTTCCATTGAAATATACAGTTAATTTGTCTTTTTCAATTAGAGATGAAAACAAATCATAAAAATGTAGACATTTTGACACCATTTTCACCTTGGAATGATTTGTGAGTAAATGCCAACAATAATGTAAATTAGACTTGAAGCTAAAGTAGATTTACCTTATTTTTGGCCTCGCAAATAAAATAGAATGATTCAAGACCTATTAAAGAAACTTTTTGGTGATAAATCTCAAAAAGATCAAAAATATTACCAACCATTTATCGATGCATGTAAGCAATTTGAAGATGAGATTGGGCAGTTTACAGACAACCAACTTCGCGAAAAAACCCTTGAATTTAAAAGGATAATAGCAGAAGGAACCGCTGAATTGGAAAAAGAACTTGCTGAGCTAAAGGTAAAAGCCAACGACCCTTCAATTCCTATTTACGATAAGGAAGAATTGTATGCTCAAATCGATGAATACACGAAAAAAATTGATGAAAAAATCGAAGATATTTTAAAAGAAATTCTTCCTCAAGCATTTATAATTGTAAAAGAAACTTCTAATCGATGGGCAAAAAACAAAGAATTAGTTGTTGATGCAACCGATTTTGATAGAGATCTAGCGGTTAAAAAAGATGGTATTACAATTGAAGGTGACAAAGCAATTTGGCACAACAAATGGACTGCAGCTGGAACTCCTGTAGAGTGGAACATGGTCCATTACGATGTTCAGTTAATGGGTGGTGCCGTTTTGAATGATGGAAAAATCGCTGAAATGCAAACGGGTGAAGGTAAAACATTGGTCGCTACCCTTCCTGTTTATTTAAATGCATTGGCTGGAAAAGGAGTTCACATTGTAACAGTGAATGATTATTTGGCAAAGCGTGATTCTGAATGGATGGGACCTTTGTATCAATTTCATGGTTTAAGTGTTGATTGTATTGACAAACACCAACCCAACTCTTCAATGCGTCGCGAAGCTTATTTGGCTGATATTACCTTTGGAACGAACAATGAATTCGGCTTTGATTATTTGCGTGACAATATGGCAGGGAGTCCGGATGATTTAGTTCAACGTAAACACCATTTCGCAATTGTCGATGAAGTCGATTCTGTATTAATTGATGATGCTCGTACCCCTTTGATTATTTCAGGTCCAACTCCTCGTGGAGATGAGCATGAGTTTTATCAGTTAAAACCAAGGGTGGAAACCATCGTAGCAGCTCAGCGTAATTTCGTGAACCAATGTTTGGCTGAAGCTAAAAAAGCACTGACAGTCATTAACGAGCCAGTTGAGGACAAAAAAGAAATGAAACAAAGGTTAGAAGATGGCGGTATTCAGCTTCTTCGTGCCTACAGAGGTTTGCCTAAAAACAAAGCCTTAATTAAATATTTGTCAGAGCCTGGAATCAAAGCTCACTTGCAAAAAACAGAAAACTTCTACATGCAAGAGCAAGGCAAGCAGATGAAGAAAATCGATAAAGAACTGTTTTTTGTTATCGAAGAAAAAAATAATACAATTGAGTTAACCGAAAAAGGAATTGACCTTATTTCTGGAAATGAAGAACGCGACTTCTTTATTTTACCAGACATCGGAGCTGAAATTGCAAAATTGCAGAAGCAAAATTTACCAGAAACTGACTTTGTAAATACCAAGGATCAAATCATCCGTGATTATTCAATCAAATCTGAGCGAATTCACTCGATCAACCAATTATTAAAAGCGTACGCTCTTTTTGAAAAAGAAGTCGAATATGTGATTTTGGAAGGAAAAGTGAAAATTGTTGACGAACAAACGGGACGTATCATGGAAGGCCGTCGTTACTCCGACGGTTTACATCAAGCCATAGAGGCTAAAGAAAATGTTCAAGTTGAGGCAGCAACCCAAACCTACGCAACAATTACGCTTCAAAATTACTTCCGTATGTACCACAAATTAGCGGGTATGACAGGAACGGCAGAAACGGAAGCGAAAGAATTTTGGGATATCTATAAATTGGATGTTGTAGTAATTCCAACCAATCGTCCGATAACTCGAAAAGACCAAAATGATTTGGTTTACAAAACAGCTCGTGAAAAATACAACGCGGTAATAGTAAGAGTAAAGGAATTAGTGGAAGAAGGTCGACCGGTTTTGGTGGGTACTACAACTGTTGAGATTTCTGAGTTATTGAGTCGAATGTTGAAAATGCAAAACATTCCTCACGAAGTATTGAATGCAAAATATCACCAACGTGAAGCTGAAATAGTTTCTTTAGCTGGTAAGCCAGGAGCAGTAACCATTGCAACAAATATGGCTGGACGTGGTACCGATATCAAATTAGGTGAAGGTGTTAAAGATTCTGGCGGTCTGGCGATCATCGGTACAGAAAGACATGATTCTCGTCGCGTGGATAGACAGTTAAGAGGTCGTTCTGGTCGTCAAGGAGATCCAGGTTCATCTCAATTCTTTGTTAGTTTGGAGGATGATTTAATGCGGAAATTTGGTTCTGAAAGAATTGCTAAATTGATGGACCGTGTTGGACTCAAAGAAGGTGAAGTAATTACGCACAGCATGGTTTCTAAATCAATCGAAAGAGCACAAAAGAAAGTAGAAGAAAACAACTTTGGTGTTCGTAAAAGATTATTGGAAT
>JAHKAT010000088.1 GCA_018825925.1 Bacteroidota bacterium
ATTCCCGAAACTCCAATCCAAATCAGGCAGCTGGTCAAAACGAGACGCTCGGGGTAAAAAATTTTCCGTGCAAATTTGTCGAGCCAAAGTAGGACTGCCACCTTGGAGAAAGGAAATCACCTCATTTATAGTGTTAAAATAGTGATTTTGCAAGGCCATAATTCGTTGACTATTCTCTGAAAAAATTCGATTTTCCGCCTGAGCCTCCTCAAAAAGTTGCTTAAGTTGAACTTTCGTGAAAAGTGCCAAAATCACCTCTAAGCCAAGATCCATTTGAAAGCTAGAAATCCCCTTGGTATTCAAAAACCCTTTTAAATAAGCCGTCGCAGGATAGGGTGTATTAAGCTGGGTAAATGGAGGAGTAATGAGTAATACGTCTTTCAAAATAATCTATGCTTACTACAAATATATACTTGATGGCCTTCTAAATCTCCATTTAACTTCGGATTTTTCTATTTTCTTCCAAGCTCGTCCAGTTGAGTTGCCATGCGTTCAATTCGAAAATTGAAGGATTGCCAAGTTCTATGATCGAGTTTTGTCTGTATTTGAACTATCTTCCTGTTGGATCGAAGGAGTAAATTCCAGATCTGTTTTTCAGTGTAATTTTCTAGTGAATGCGGTTTGCTCATGAATTTATAAACGTCTACTTGGATTTCATCAGAAAGAGAAAGCAAATAATACATATCCACCTGGTTCTTTGATTTACTTGAAGTGTTAAATCGAAAAATACTTTTATCCCAATTAATTGCCGAACTAGTGATTAGGATACAAAAGATAGAAATGGATACCGTTTGGGCCATGTAAAACAAACTTTTGGTGTAAAGGACTTTTATCGCTAAGAAAATCAATACACATAAAACGGCGAGCAAGAACATAAAAACACCAATTCGCTTGTACGTCAAACCCAAACTATCTATGTAATATTGATTCCGCAACCCCACAGAAATCAGTAAAAACATGTTTTGAATAATCCAGGCTATTGCAGTTTGTTTCAATCGTTTGTTGTTTCGAATAAAATTTAAATTCCCATGAAAAACAACGCCAATAATAGTGGCTGACAGAACGATTGAAGTAATCAAAACATAAACACCTTCGTGTACTTGACGCGAAAAGTTAACATCGCTTTTGAAGTCAAATCCCATCCAAATATATTTGATATCCAAATAGTTAATCGCTAGGAGCAAGACATTTAGAAAGAAGAAAGTAATGGTGAAGACCTTCATTTTTTCTCTCAAAACGGTTGTCGAAAATGACAAAGTCTTTCTTTGAAACACATTTGATTTCACTCTTTCCAGTTGAGAGTTTTGATTTTCCTCCCATGTTAAAAATCGTTGTTTTGAACTTTTAAAAAATGCCCAAGTACAAAGCCATGAACCAAATACAATTATGAAAAAACGAATCAAGCTCAAATCTTCAAACAACCAGGTCAGAAAATCTGCCAAATATTCTAAAATTGAAATCATCCACCTCTGAAAAGGAACGTTTGCTAGAAAAAACAAAAAAGTAAAAACCAAAAGTAAAACCACCATCACTTTCCACTTATAAACCACATCAATTAGTTTCCAAAACCGATTCATGAGTTTGGTATTGGAAAAAGGCAGTTGCCGCACTGGGAAATAGAAAAACGATTGAATCGATTGCAGTAAGGCTATAAAAGGCGTTCGAATTGTTTTTTGATGTAGTATACCCGTGGCCATCATCCAAGTGATAATGGTAAAAAATATACTGTAATTTGAATTGACAACAAGCAAACAAATAGTGGAAAAAAGATGTGCGGTTAGGGCAACGACAAGCTTTTCATTCCAGTTTTTTGGATGAAAAAAGAAGAGCGATGAACCAATTACAAACCAGGAAAATAAAACAAGGTTTAAACCTAAATCTTGCATCCAAAACAGGTAGTTGAACAACAAGCCACCCAGAGCGATAAAAATTAGTTTTGTTTTCATTTTTAATTATTTAAAAGCACTTTGAATTTCAAAGTTTATGGTTAAAAAAATATTACTTCATTCCTTGTATCATGGTTTCCAATGCCCTGATATGTTTTTCAAATTCCAATCTACCCACTTGTGTTGCTTCGTATCGAGTTCTTGTTTTTTTACCTACAAAGTCTTTTAGAACACGTACATATTCATTTTTCTCGAGCGCGGACATGTGGCTGGCCAAATTTCCATCACTGATTTCCAATTCTTCTTTAAAAGTTAGAAATTCGACTTTATCACGCACCATTAACAAAGCCATGATACCGAGTCGAACCCGATTTTCAAATTGTTTATTTAATCCTTCAATCATTTCACTCGATCGTATTTAAAATACATCCATGCGCCATACAAAACATGACACAAGCCGAAACCTATGGTCCAAAAGATCAATCCATGTCCTAAGAAAAACAAAGAAATTAGTCCTAAAATTAAAAGCGTTAATCCGAGGAAAAAGACCTCCTCCAAGGTTTGAGTACTAGAGTGAATGCATGCAATTCCATAAAAAATCAGAAGCGTTGGTGCTACAAACATTATGCTTCCATTTACGAGTAAGGCTATGGAAAAAACACCACCTGCAAGCAAAGGAATACCCATGTTTACTAAAATTCTTTTTGAAACAGGCGTCCACATTTTTGTGCCTTGCTTTTTCGTTTTTTTATACGTGAAAAATAAAGCGCCTAACAAAGCACTAATTAAAACGACCAAAGCCAAAGCACTCAGTTTAAGTAAAAATGCATGATAATATTCTACCGAATAAATGTGTTCGCTATGAAAATTCTTGATAATACCGTTTGCTGTATAGGCCCCGACCAAAGCACAAATTCCGGCAAAAACACCCGACATTCCGCTCAAACTGATAAAACGACTATTGCGTTCCATCATGTTTCGTATTTGTTTTAAATCGTTTAATTCTTGATTCATAAAAAGCACTTTGAATTACAAAGCTAAACTATTTGAATTAAAAACAAAATATAATTGATTTTTTTCTCAGCCGTGAAGGATTATTATTCAGCTATTTGAAGCCAATAAGATCCACCGTGTTTTTCAACATTGACCAAGTTTTTGTGTTCCCACATTGGGGCAATCACTTGGGCCAATTCCTTGTTTTCGGAAACGTAGAAATTCGGTAAAATCGTATGGTATTTCTTTGGATTTGCCAATAGATACATGGCTAAACCATATTGTTCTGAATAAAAGCGATCACACATAAATTGCGGATAATCATAGGGCAAATAGATGTCGTGAATATGAACAATCACCCCTTTTTTAAGTCGCGGCAATACCTCCATAAAGAACACCATTGCATCAGAATTAGGCAAAATACGGTGCGAATTATCGACAAACAAAATATCATTTTCCTCCAACGCAGCAATTAAATCATAATCTATATTCTCAAAAGGACTGCGTATCACCTCATCTGCTAATACATCGATTTCAGCACGTGGCATTGGATCAATTGAGATGATTTTTGTTTTCAACCCTTGATCTACTTTGGCTAGATGCGCCACTTTTGTAGAGTTACCCGAACCAATTTCAATGTATCGATTGGGTTTAAATTCCGTCAGTAAGGCATAAATACCAACGATGTCTAACCCTGGTAAAAAGTCGTTGTTCCAAGTTGGCAAAATTGAATTTGTTTCGATGCTCGAATCTTGAATTTTCCAGATAAACTCCTTTAAATCTAATGCTCTTAACAGTCGTGTCTTATATTCTTCGTCATTCTCTGCGATAATAGTTTCCAATCCTTGATGCGCCGGTTTACCATGTCCGTAACGCGGTTCAAACTTTACAGGATATTCCAAAAAAAGCGTTTGAAAACGAGGGTGTAGAAATTTTAAAAATTGTTTCAGCATTATAAATGAATTGAAGTGGCAATATTAAGAATCTAAGTTCACATTCTTGCAATGAAAACTAAGTTGTAAAAACAAAAAAAGCCGAAACTTATAGTTCCGGCTTTATCTATATATCTGTTCAATTAGATAATTAACATGGCATCACCGTATGAATAGAAACGGTAATTTTCTTTCAATGCAGTTTGATAAGCTTCCATCATCAAATCGTGACCGCAAAATGCCGAAATCAACATCAACAAAGTCGATAAGGGCGTGTGGAAATTTGTAATCATACAATTTGCAATACTAAAATCGTAAGGAGGGAAAATAAATTTATTTGTCCAGCCATCGTAAGTATTCAATTTACCATCTGTTGAAACAGCGGTTTCAATCACACGCATAACAGTTGTACCAACAGCACAAACCCGTCTTTTTTCTGCGATTCCTTTGTTGACTATTTCTGTACATTCCTTTTTGATATAGGCTTGCTCAGAGTCCATCTTGTGTTTCGTCAAATCTTCTACCTCTACTGGTCTAAAAGTTCCCAATCCAATATGAAGCGTTACTTCAGCAAAATTGATTCCTTTTAATTCCAAACGTTTCATTAATTGACGAGAGAAATGCAGGCCTGCCGTTGGAGCTGCTACAGCACCTTCTTCCGATGCAAAAATCGTTTGGTAACGATCTTCGTCTTCAGGAGTTACGTCGCGTTTAATATATTTCGGAAGCGGTGTTTCACCCAATTCCGTGATTTTTTTCTTGAACTCTTCGTATGGACCGTCGAAAAGGAACCTCAAGGTACGTCCTCTAGAAGTCGTATTATCGATAACCTCAGCCACCAATGATTCGTCATCTCCAAAGTACAACTTATTACCGATTCTGATTTTTCTTGCTGGATCCACCAAAACATCCCAAAGTAAACTTTCGCGGTTTAATTCTCTCAATAAGAAAACTTCAATTTTCGCTCCCGTTTTTTCTTTGTTACCATACATACGTGCAGGAAACACACGCGTATTGTTCATTATCATCACATCACCTTCGGAAAAGTAATTGATCAAATCCTTGAATAATTTGTGTTCAATTTTTCCGGTTTCGCGATGGATAACCATTAAACGCGATTCATCACGGTTGTGTGCAGGAAATTCAGCAATCAACTCTTCAGGAAGTTCAAAATTGAACTCAGAAAGTTTCATTTTACTCATAGGACAACGAACTTTATTTATCTAAAAATTATTTCAAAAAAGAGTGCAAAGTTACAAAAAAACAACCTTCAAATCAAAATCAAATTTAGGGCTTATAATTCCTTGTAGTAATTGTAGAGGGTAATGAAAAATTGCTGGGCCTCGAAAGAGTGTTTTTGAGCAAGATCTGGGTCTGTATGTGTATCGTCTAAATTCCGCTTGTAATCCATGCTGTAGGCCAAACTACCATTTTCTCTTACCCATCCATAACCTCTCACTATAGAGTGAAAGGCAAAGTTTTTGACCTTAGGGTTTAACAAGTTTTTACTCCAGGGGAAAGCCTCTGTGGATCGGTTTAATTGTTTCAAAAGCGTCGCAGCGATATCGCTTTGACTTCCAATTACATGATTTACTTTTCCTTGGTACTCTTTTTTAATCACAGACCCGAAAAACAACAATGGTATTTTAAAGAATTTTGAACTTACTGGATTTGTTTCCATCGGTGTTGCATGTCCATGATCGGCTACAACCACAAACAAAGTGTTTTTGTACCAGCTTTCCTTTTTACAGTTCTCGATAAACTTACCTAGTTCTTCATCGGCATAAACCATACTATTCAAGAAGTCTTTTTCTTCTCCGGTCCACTTTTGTGTGCTTCTTTTGGGATGGTCGTAGGGCGCATGTGTACTTCCTGTAAAAGCACATTCTAAAAATGGCTCCTTTGCATTGTTCAATTTTTTCAACCACTTTTTATAGAGGTCCTCGTCGTGAACACTCAGTTTTCCGCGTTTTATATCGCTACCAAAAGCACTTTCATCTTCCACTTTTTGAAAGTCATGTTCTAAAAAAAAGCCGCCAATGTTTCCATATTTCAAGTCGCCGCCAAAGAGATATCCTGAGCTATATTCTGGCAACAATTGATTAATGGTTTTCATACTTCTATGCTTGTCTGGTCGCATAGAAATAGAAATTTCTGGCACTCCTGGGTAACCTGCAAAAATGCTCGCGTTTCCATTCTCCGAGGTTGTCGAAGTAGAATAAATCTGATCAAACAACAATCCTTGCTTGCTCAAGGAATCAAAAACAGGAGTTACAGCAGGTTCACCACCTAGCGAGCCCATTGCATTTGCCGACCAACCTTCTAAAATTATGAAAACTACATTTGGCGTTTCACTGGTCAAGACCTGGTCAAAATTGCCATCAGTTTGATATAAATCGAGCACAAAATTTTTGGCGTCAGTATGATTAATATCAGGCAGATCTTTGTCTAAATCACCTCGTTTGTACAACAGATAATTTTTTCCGAAAAAATAGGTTGAATTAACGCTCAAATCATTAACTGCGGAATGTGACGAAAAATAGGCTGAATCAATATTCAACGGAATTTGCTGCCAGCCACCCCGTGCGCCTAGAAAAAAGAAAGGCAAAACAAGAAAAGCGAATACAATGGGTACAAACTCAAACTTTCCTTTAGCTCGGGTTGGTAGAGGTGCTATTTTCAAATATTTCAGGAAAAACCATATAAATACTGATGCTATGGTCACATACATCAAAAACAGCAAGGTAAATCCGTAGCCAGCAGTTCGACCCACTTCGTCTAGATGCGCCAAATGGTTAAAAACCCTAGTGCTCAACTTGTGATTCCATTCAGGGTAAATACAAATTTCACCAACATGAATTAATAGGATACTCGCCACCATTGCGAAAAACACACCGTAAATAGTATATAAAAAACTCTTCCAGCGCAAATAGTAGTACAATAAATACAAGAAATATGGAAAACCCAAAAGATAGCAACTCGTCGCTAAATCCAGGCGCAAACCTTGAAATAGTGCAAAAAGAAAATCGAAATTAGACTCTTTGGTTAGCGCGCCAAAATTATGAATGACAAAAAGAATGCGCAGTACAAAAAACAGCGACATCATAAAAACAAACGTTTTCAGTAAAGGCGCAAATATTCTAAATTTCTCTTTCAATGTTATAAAATTAACGGATCGTATTCCCTGCTAAAAAATCTTTTTCTGGCGCCATAAAAGCAAGTTCACCATTTTCATTTTCAGCCATTAAAATCATTCCTTGCGATTCTACACCTCTGATTTTTCTCGGTGCCAAATTTATTAAAACTTGAACTTTTTTACCGATTACTTCCTCTGGAGAAAAGTGTTCTGCAATACCTGACAAAATTGTCCGCTGATCAACTCCTGTGTCCACCAATAACTTCAAAAGTTTGTCAGCTTTTTCAACTTTTTCTGCTTTCAATATGGTTCCTATTCTTATGTCCATTTTAGAAAAATCATCAAATGTGATTTCTGGCTTAATTGCTTCAAATTCCACTTTTACTTCTTTGTTTTTTTGTAATTCTTCTATCTCAAAATCAACTACAGTATCCTCAATTTTCTGAAATAATATGCCCGGGTTTTCTGTTTTATCTCCCTTGTTCAATACATCTATTTTTCCGGCCATAGACCATTCTGCGGTGCTCATACTTAGGGATTTTTGTAGTTTTTTCGCTGTTTCCGGTAAGAAAGGTTGGAGTAAAACACCCAAATTAGCCGTTATTTGCAGGGCAATATGCATGATGGTTTCCACGCGAATTGGATCTGTTTTCACTAATTTCCATGGTTCATTTTCTGCCAGATATTTATTTCCTATTCTCGCTAAATTCATAACCTCAGCTTGAGCATCTCTCAATTTATAGGCATAAATTAATTGCTCCACCTTCTTAGGAATTTCCTGAATGGCCGCCAAAACTTGTTCGTCCTCCGAGGTCAAAACACCCATTGTCGGCACTTTTCCTTCGTAATATTTTTGGGTCAACACCAAGGCTCTATTGACAAAGTTTCCGAGCACATCTGCCAATTCAGAATTCACTCGGGTTTGATATTCTTTCCACGTAAATTCGGCGTCTTTATTCTCCGGTGCAATGCAGGTCAATACGTACTTCAATTCATCCGTTTTTTCTGGATATCGCTCCAAATATTCGTGCAACCATACCGCCCAATTTCGAGAAGTAGAGAATTTATCGCCTTCTAGATTTAAAAATTCATAGGCCGGAACATTTTCAGGTAAAATTAAATCTCCATGATCTTTTAACAATATCGGGAAAATGATTGCATGAAAAACAATGTTGTCTTTCCCTATAAAATGAATCAGCTTGCGGTCGCCCTTCCAATAATCCTCCCAATTTTTATGATGATCTATCGCCCATTGTTTGGTCGCCGAAATATAACCAATCGGCGCGTCCAACCAAACATACAATACTTTTCCTTCGGCATCAGGCAAGGGCACTTTCACGCCCCAGTCTAAGTCTCTCGTCATTGCACGAGGTCTTAAACCACCGTCCACCCACGACATGCACTGACCAACCACTTGGTTTTTCCATTCTTTGGGATTGTGGTGTTGTTTTCCGTCTAAAATCCCGTTTTGTATCCAGTCTTTCAACCAAGCTTCGTGGTTTTGCATAGGCAAATACCAATGAGAAGTTTGACGCATGATTGGCGTTTTTCCACTTAAAGTTGAAACAGGATTTTTCAATTCCGTTGGACTTAAGGCCGAACCACATTTTTCACATTGATCGCCATAAGCAGCCGGGTTTTGGCACTTCGGACATTCACCAGTAATTTAACGATCCGCCAAAAACTGATCGAATTCCTCGTCGTAATATTGCTCAGAAGTTTCTTTCGTGAACTTTCCTTTATCGTACAAAACTTTGAAAAAATCTTGACTCGTTTGATGGTGAATTTCAGCAGAGGTACGGTGAAAAATATCAAAATCGATTCCAAAATCGACAAATGATTTAGCGATAATTCCGTTGTATTTATCTACAATTTCTTGGGGTGAAATTCCTTCTTTTTTAGCCCGAAGTGTAATCGCAGCACCATGTTCATCGCTTCCGCAAATGAAGGCCACATCATGACCTTTCAATTTTAAAAATTTGACAAAAATGGAAGCAGGCAAGTAAACGCCGGCCACATGACCTAAATGCAAAGGTCCGTTAGCATAAGGCAAAGCCGCAGTGACTGTATATTTGGATAAACTCATTTTAAAATCTAAGATGGGTGCAAAGATAAGTAGAAATTATCCTTTACAATTTGAAGATGTAAACTCATGAATTACAGGTTTTCATTCAACGGTTCTACCACTAACCAAATTGCAGGTCTCAACGGTTCATCTTTGGTTACTGAAAGGACTGGATAACGAAATTTGATGACACCGCGTCTGTTGGACTTCACTCTATCAAATCCTATCGATTTATTTGAAATATAATCGTAAAAAGTAATCTGAAATTTCGTTTTCCTCGTTAGATGGTCCACTGACATTTTATTCTTTTTCGCCCCCAAATTTCGCAGGGTATTTTGGTGTGCAGACGGTGTTCCCTCGGGTGCTTTGTATTGGTTGCACTCTGTTTCATCCGAAATTCTATTTGTATATACATTATAAGTTCTGTTCATCAACACTCCTGCCCCAAAATTACCACCCTCACTTACATACCAATGTGATTCTAAAACATCTGGCAAATAGGTAAAAAGTCGCTGTTTATCAGGCAAGGCAAAGGAGTACACCTTCCAATCTCCTGAATCTTTTTCTAAAATAGAAGCGACATGGTTTTCCATAAATTTTTGTCCCCCAATCACCCAACTCCAATTGATACGATCGTCAAAATCAGTAGCGTTTTTGTCTTCGTTGTAAAAGAACGTCTCCCAAATATTAAACCCTGCAATTCCAATAAAACCGGTAGTCATTACATCTAGAGGAAGCAACTTTCGGTCTGAACAAACACTCAGATTCTCAGCAATTTGGGTTTCAGATAGAAAAAGTGGTTTTTGATAATGCGCTTGTAACTCTTGCAGTTGATAGGCCAAAACACTGTTTTCCTCAAAATGAAAATGCGACGGAATTCCTTTGTACATATTCATACTAATTATGTCGATGTGGGGTGAAGCCCAACTTTCATCTTGTATCGGTGATTTAGAATGCGGATAAAATTGATTTTCAGGCGATGGAACATGGTTTAAGGCTGCTAATAAATGTTGTGTGTGTTGAAGTTCCACTTTAATGTATTCGGCCATATTTGAATGGAAATCAGACAATACTCCCCTTAATTCACCCGATTCATTTTCATCATCGTAAGGTGTTATTCCTGTTCGATCGTCGCGATTTAACCAAAAAGGTTCGCTAATTAATTCAAAAAAATAAATTTGTGGCGAATATCCCCAGCGCGCGACGATATAACGGTAACGTTCTTTGAAGTATTTAAATGCTTCCGGATTGGTAAATATTTCCGAAGGTAATGAAAGATTAAATTCTTTTGAATAAGCGTAGGCTGAGCGATTACTGCCAGCTTGCTCTAAAAAATCCCATGATTGAAACTCTTGGTCGAACACCTTAAATGGCGACTGTATCATGCAATTCCATTCGACAAGTAAATCTTTTTCTTCTGCAAAATCGAGGAATTGATCCATTTCCCAAGCTAAATTTAGTCGATCGTAATAATTGCCCACTTTTTCAAACTCAATTTCAGATGCGGTTGGTTCCATAATAAACCGGAGATACTTGCCCCCCTCTTGCTCATACCTCCGAACATCTTTGTGGTATTTATCCCATGATGAAACATTCAATTGATCTTTAGGATTTCCGCTGTAATAGAGATTATTGTCGACCACGGGAGAAAATAAATTGGCTCCTACAGGAAAAATCATTTTGCCTCCTCGTTCTAAATTCTTTTTGTTGCGGTGTACTTTAACAAATCCAGGATGATCTGAATTTTTAACAGTAATCTTGAACTCAGAAAATGTAGAACTCAACACATTGTTATCCCATTCCTGCACTTCCGCCGTCCAATTTCCGGGCAAAGGAAAGGCAATGC
>JAHKAT010000089.1 GCA_018825925.1 Bacteroidota bacterium
ATAGGTATCATTTCCTTTAAAGGCAGCACCAACCATCTTTTCATCAATCGCCCGCCCATTGGAGTAACTGTTTTGTCAAGAATATCAATTAAACAAGTTGCATTGTCGTGAACTGAATGCACCAGTTCAAGATTTCGAACCGTAAATCGATCCAGCCAAACAAACTGCTCCTCCTGAATCCTGGCAACACTCGTAATATGCGCCAGTTGATGGTGTTCCGTTTCGGCCAAATAATGCAAAATCGCTCCAGCAGCAATAACACCCAAGGTCTGCGTTTCAACTCCAAAACCTTTTAGTGAATTGGTTTGAAAATGTTTCTGAAGACTCTCTACAGCAAAATCTTCCACAAAAACCCAATCCTCTAAGCGAAATGAATGTTTTGTTGAAATTTCAAATTGCTCGAAGTCTTTTTGTTTTCTTTTTTGATAAATAATTTCAGTAGGCTGAAAACCCTGAATTAATTTTTCGACATAAGCCTGATTGCCTTGTGCCAACAGAAACTCGCCTGTAGAGGCATCTAAAAAAGCAACACCGTGGTTGTTTTTATCAAGATGAACCGCACATAGAAAATTGTTGGATTTTTGCTCCAACACATTATCGTTAAACGAAATACCCGGCGTTACCAATTCTGTCACTCCCCGTTTTACAATAGTTTTGGTCATTTTGGGATCTTCCAGTTGGTCGCAAATTGCAACTCGTTTTCCGGCTCGAACCAATTTTGGCAAATACGTCTCTAAAGAATGATGGGGAAATCCTGCCAGCTCGATGTGCGACGAACCGTTCCTTCTACTGGTCAGCACAATACCTACAATACGAGCCGTTTCTATGGCATCTTCGCCGAAAGTTTCATAGAAATCGCCCACCCGAAAAAGTAACAAAGCTTGGGGGTGCTTTGCCTTAATTTGGTTGTACTGACGCATCAACGGAGTTTCCTTTTCCTCTTTCTGTATTTTTTCTTTAGCCAAAGTTCTATTTTTGTAAAGTAATGAACGAAGTTAGCACCCTATTTTGGGGTCGCAAGTTCTTTCTG
Source organism: Bacteroidota bacterium (assembly GCA_018825925.1). Lineage (GTDB taxonomy): Bacteria > Bacteroidota > Bacteroidia > Flavobacteriales_D > Crocinitomicaceae > UBA2040. The sequence goes on from JAHKAT010000089.1 coordinate 1,031, forward strand.
ATTCATATTTTCAACAATGAACAAAAAAAGAAAGCTTTGGGAGCTCAACAGAGTGACTGATCAAGAATTCAAAGAACAGCGAAAGTTTCCTATTGTTGTGGTTTTAGATAGCATTCGAAGCCTCAATAATGTGGGCTCTTTTTTCAGAACATGCGATGCCTTTAATGTGGAAAAAATTTATTTATGCGGCATCACCGCCACCCCACCTCATCGCGAAATAACCAAAACAGCAATTGGCGCAACCGATTCGATGAACTGGGAATACTGTGAGGACGTTTTATCCCTCTGCGACCAATTAAAAAAGGACGGTTATGCACTTTGCACGATAGAACAAACCGAAAAAACGACACTATTGCAACGGGTAAACCAATTAAAAGAAGAAAAATTTGCCCTTGTTTTTGGAAATGAAGTGGATGGAGTAAATCAAGAAATCGTTAACAAAAGTGATTATGTCATTGAAATTCCTCAGTTCGGAACAAAACATAGCTTAAATGTCTCTGTTTGTGCAGGCGTTGTTTTATGGGAATTTGGAAAGAAGTTTTTTTAGTGAAAAACAATTGTTGTCTTCCACTTTTCTCATGCACCTAAGTTCAGAAGCAACTAGAAGTGAACGAAGAGCCACCAAAGCAAGCTGATCAAATCCATTTTAACATACATTTCGTACAGATACAATAGTTTATTAATTTTGCACTTTATTTAAAAGAACATTCCCAAGAAATGATAGAAACTGACATCATCATCATCGGAGCCGGTCCATGCGGTTTATTTACAATTTTTGAAGCTGGCCTTTTGAAATTGAAATGTCATTTGATTGACTCACTTCCACAACCTGGGGGACAATGTTCTGAGATTTATCCAAAAAAACCCATTTATGACATCCCTGGTTTTCCTTCCATTTTGGCGGGTGAATTGGTCGACAATTTAATGGAACAAGCAGCCCCTTTCAAACCTGGGTTCACTTTGGGAGAGGCCGCACAAACTATTGAGAAAACGGAGGATGGGAAATTCATCGTCACAACAATACGAGGAACCAAACATCTCGCTCCGATAGTAATTATCGCAGGAGGATTAGGTGTTTTTGAACCAAGGAAACCACCTATTTCAAACCTAGTCGACTTTGAAGACAATGGCGTTGAATACATCATCAAAGACCCTGAGTTTTACAGAGGAAAACGTTGCGTTATCGCAGGTGGTGGAGATTCTGCTTTGGATTGGTCTATCTTCTTGGCGGATAAAAAAATTGCTAAAGAAGTAACTTTGGTTCACCGCTCAAGCTCATTTAGAGGTCATTTGGATTCAGTTCAAAAAGTAATCGACATGGCTGATAAAGGTTTAATTAATTTGGTTACCGAAGCAGAAGTAACTGGTTTAACAGGAACAGACCATGTTGATGGAGTGATCATTACCCATCAAAAAGACGGAGAAATACGTAAAGAGTGCGATCATTTTATTCCACTTTTTGGTTTAAAACCGAGCTTAGGTCCAATCGCTAATTGGGGATTAGAAATCGAAAAAAATGCTATTAAAGTGAATACCCTTGATTATTCCACAAACATACCAGGTATTTATGCCGTTGGTGATGTGAATACCTACGAGAACAAATTAAAATTAATTTTATGTGGATTCCACGAAGGCACCCTAGCTGTTCAGTCGGCTTTCGCACGTATATATCCCGATAAGAAAAACATCTTGAAATACACGACTGTTAACGGAGTTCAAGGATTTTAATTAAAATAAAAAAGAAACCAAAAAGCCTCAGACCTTTCGTTTGAGGCTTTTTTTCTGTCCTTCTATTTCATTCTCAAACAAACCTTAACTTTGTGCCATGCTTTCCCAAGAAGAAATTGAGCGTTATAGCCGACAAATTCGTTTGCCCGAATTTGGAATTGAGGCACAGCATAATTTAAAGAACGCAAAAATACTGGTCGTAGGCGCTGGAGCTTTAGGTTGTGCGGTGTTAAACTATTTATCGGCCTCAGGAATAGGTAAAATAGGGATCATTGACGGCGACAAAGTAGAACTAAGTAATTTGCATCGCCAGGTTTTGTTTTCATCTGAGGATATTGGGGAAAGTAAGGCTGAAGTGGCTCAAAAGAAGTTGTCAAAAATAAACCAACACATTGATTTTCAGATAGAAAAACGTTTCTTAACGGTTAGTAATGCGTTTAATATTGTTGAAGATTATGATATAATCATTGACGGAACCGACAATTTCCCAACTCGCTACTTGGTCAACGACCTTTGTTTTTTCACCGACAAAATAAACGTTCACGGCTCAATTCAAGGTTTTCAAGGTCAAGTTGCTGTTTTCAACGCACCTCTGGAAAACGGACGATCTGCCAATTATCGAGATTTGTACCCCACTCCACCTTTGCCGGAAGACTCCAAGTCGTGTGCAGAAAATGGAGTTATCGGTGCACTTCCTGGAATAATTGGAGCAATGATGGCTCTTGAAGCTATAAAACTGGCAGCCGGACTAAATTCTGCACTCTGTAATTCAATTTTTCAAATAGATACTTTGACCTTTCAAACGAATACACTTATCTTTCGAAAAGATCCAGAAAATCCATTAACTAGAAAAGAAAATAGGCAAAACAATTTAATCAATTACCAAGAATTTTGCGGTTTAAACAAACAAGAAATGAAGACAATAAACGTTCAAGAATTAAAAAAATGGCAAGCAGAAGGAGTTGAATTTCAACTAATTGATGTCCGTGAGCCAGCCGAGTTTGACGAAGCAAATATGGAGGGTTTACTCATCCCGTTGCAGCAAGTCCCGTCTCGAATGGAGGAAATTAACAAAGAAGGGAAAGTGGTGATTCACTGCAGATCTGGCGCTAGAAGTGCAAATGCGATTCAGTATTTAAATCAACATGGTTACGACAATCTTTACAACTTAGAAGGAGGAATAATAGCCTGGTTATCACAACAGTAAACAATGTTGAAAAAGGGCAGTATTAATCTTTTTATTTTGCTGGGCATTTCTTCATTGCTCATTATTCTTGCGTTGCAGCTACTCTGGTTAAAAAAGACGGTAGCAATTCAAGAGGCAAAAATTGAGATTCAAAACAAGGAAGATTCATTAAACTTGATTGAGTTTTCTGAAGGAGTGCACACTGCCCTTCGTGATGTTTTAAAAGAAATTTCTACCCTGCGCTCTGACAGTTCGGATTTATATGGCGCGGTGAAACAAATTCGAACCAATCGATTTACGGTTGATATCAATGAAGAGTTGCAACCTTATTACTTAGAAACTTTGCTGAAGCGCTCTTTTTATGGGCAAAATATACAGCAAGACTTTCAATACGGGATTTACGATTGCTTCTCCGACTCCATCGTTTATGGCAATTTAATTCGCGTTGATAAAAATGCAGAATCTGGATATTATATAGACTCAAATACTCTCACTGCAAACACCACGCTTAACTGGAAAAAAGACGGCCATTATTTCACGGTCTATTTTCCACAAGTAAGAGCAGAAAAAATGGTTAGTGGCGCTAGTTTTTTTAGTCCTTGGCTCTACATAGTTTTGATTGGATTAATTGTGGCTCTACTTTTTTGGTATTCATTGACCATGATCTTACGTCAAAAGCGATTGTCTGAAATTAAAAACGATTTCATCAACAACATGACGCACGAGTTAAAAACCCCTATATCTACAATTTCTCTTTCGAGCGAAATGTTGCTGAAAGAAGGTGCTGCCAACGACCCAGAGAAACTACAGCGCTATGCAGGAATTATTTATAAAGAAAATAAACGACTAGAAAATCAGGTAGAGCGAGTTTTAAATTTAGCCAAGCTAGACAAAAAAGAAGTTGTGCTTTCAAAAAGTGATTTTAGTGTTCACGAAATACTAGAAGAGGTGAAGGAGCACTTTATTATTAATCGGGAAGACAAGGGTGGTGAAATCACACTAGAACTGGAAGCCAAGTATCCACTTATCAATGCAGACGAAGTGCATGTATCTAATGTGGTTTATAATCTAATCGACAACGCTATTAAATATTGCAATGAACAACCTCACATCCGCATTCGCACGTCCGATTACAAACAAAATTTAATGATCGAAATTGAAGATAATGGAATTGGTATCAGAAAAGAAGACCAAGCTTCAATTTTCGATAAGTTTTTTCGAGTACATACCGGCAACCGACACGACGTTAAAGGATTTGGAATAGGACTGTTTTATGTAAAATCAATAGTAATCGCCCACAAAGGGGTTATTACAGTGAAAAGTCAACTCGGAAAAGGCTCACTATTTACAATTTTATTGCCTCGTGTTTAATCTAGAAAAAGCACAGCATTAGGCTGCGGAAATAAACCGTCTCTCGAAATTTTCTTGCCGCGTTTGTACACTATTATGCGTTCTGGAACAGGTTGATCAACAAGTCTAGCCTCCAACACGTAATAATCTTTTGCTTCAAATAAAATTTTATACGGTCCAGAAAAAGCTGAATTCCCAACCGATACCTTCATTAAATTAGCACCTAAATCTATCTCAATTTTGGCTTCTGAAACATCCATTAAATAGCCTGCTGTTTCCATTTTATAGCTATTTATCTTTCCTGTATAAGTGCCCAAATATTTATTTTTCAATCGATCTTGTGCATTCGAAAATAGCGTAATAAAGGAGAACAAAAGGAGTAAGTAAAATCGAAATTTCATGCAAAAGGATTTATACGAATATAAAAAAAGGAAATTCATAAAAAAAATGAATTGTCAACAATTCGCTTAAGCTTTTAACAAGTGCTTTTTCAGCCAAATAAAAAGCCCTAATTTCATACTCGAAAAGGAACAAACATGGAGCAATATCACGATTTATTAAAACGTATTTTAGACGAAGGAACGTTCAAAAGCGATCGCACTGGCACTGGTACAACTAGTGTTTTTGGACATCAAATGCGTTTTGATTTATCCAAAGGTTTCCCGATG
>JAHKAT010000005.1 GCA_018825925.1 Bacteroidota bacterium
CAGCATTAATAGAATTTCTTGATTTACAAAAAGAGAATATCATAAATCAAAATTTTGAATGGACTAAAAATTTTAAGTAAATGAACTAGAGAAATCAGAAAAGATTTAAATATAAAAAAACCTCCTTGAAAAATCAAGAAGGCTTTTTGTCGGGGTGGCAGGATTCGAACCTGCGACCTCCTGCTCCCAAAGCAGGCGCGATGACCGGGCTACGCTACACCCCGAACTTTAGGATAAACCTAAAAAGTTCTTTTTTATTTCATGATTCTTTCAAATCAAAACTCTCAACCTTTGTTGAAAGCGAGTGCAAAAATAAGGAATTCCTCGAATTGCACACTATTTATAATGAAAATATCTTCACTTTTTTTAATTAGATTGATAATCAAGATGTTAAGTAAAGGAGCTTATTTGCTTCTTTTATATGCCATCTTCTTTCATTACATTGCGGAGGGAGCGGGATTCGAACCCGCGGTACAGTTTCCCGTACGTCAGTTTAGCAAACTGGTGGTTTTAGCCACTCACCCATCCCTCCAGGGTTCAAAGAACTTGCCGGCAAAATTAGTAATATCCTGCGCACAATCAAGGTTTATTTGAAAAAAAAATTAAAAAAGTAATGTAAGCGTTCGAGTGCTTTCTAAAAGAAATAAAAACAGCCAAATGCTATTGCCATTTTCTGTCAATTTTTCTGATTTACCAACAATTATAACCATGAATAGAAACGCTACTGAAGCAAACCAAGAATGAGGAACAAACGAATCTAATACGATGAATAAACCTATAGGGATCAACCATATAAGTCGTTTTATAAACTTGAGTTGTTGGAAAGAAACGAGGAGGAAAGCAAGCATAAAGCAGAAATACAGGCCATCCAACCACAATGTTTCATCCAATTGTGAAACTTGATTGTCGGGAAGAAAAAAGAGATATGTATAACTTCTAGAAAAAAGTAAAAACAAACTCATCGCTACCAAGAGCAATCCACGATATTTTAAATCAGGTCGATTGTATGATTTATAAAGAACTATTGTTAGTACAAAAAGTAATATTTCATACACTGGAATTGGTAAAATAAAGGTTCTTGAAACAATGAATTCAGACAACCCATAGATCATTAAAAGTGACGTTATTCCAAATACCAATTGCCTTTCTGACATTATTTTTTGTCCAGAGCTTCGAGGATGTAATCAAAGGTCGATAGAATCAATGGTGATCCGTCAACAATAGCTATATCGTGTTCAAAATGAGCACTTGGCGCTCCATCCTCTGTTACAATGGTCCAGTTATCTTCCAATTGAATCACCTTTTCTGTCCCCATATTTATCATCGGTTCGATTGCGATGGTTAAACCATTCAATATTTTTTTACCATGCCCTCTTCGTCCGTAATTAGCAACTTGTGGGTCTTCATGAAGGGATTTTCCTAGACCATGTCCAACTAAATCTCTAACCACTCCATATCCAAAACTTTCGGCATGTTGCTGAATGGCCCAGCCAATATCTTCTATTCTATTGCCGGCTCTTGCTTGTTCTATTCCTTTGTACAGGCATTCTTCAGTAACTTTTAAAAGTTGCTTTTTCTCATCTGAAATAGAACCAATAGCAAAAGTATAGGCATGATCTCCGTAATAACCTTTATAAACAGCTCCGCAATCTATAGAAACAATATCTCCATCTTCAAAAGGACGGTCAGTTGGTAATCCATGAACTACTTGTTCATTAACCGAAATCAACAAGGTACTAGGGCATCCATACAAACCTTTAAAGCCAGGAACTGCGTCTTGTGATAAAATATATTCTTCTGCAAAAATATCAAGTTCTTTTGGCGTAACGCCGATATCTATTCTTTCGGCTACTTTGCCTAATGTTCGACTAACCACCTGTGCGGCTTGACGCATTATTTCAATTTCTTGAGTTGTTTTGTAAATTATCATATTTCGATTGAAAATATTCATAATGAATTATTTGGCTCCTTTGCCAATGGCGAACATCACAGGGTTTTTCCCTAAATCATAAGCACTTTCGCGCCATTGTATAACGGAACGAGTTTCTATTCTTTCTGACTTCGAGGTCATATTTGAACCGATACACAATTCTGTATTGTCGGATAATTCATTTAATAAATCGTCTAAAACATTCATGTTTCGAAAAGGAGTATCCATAAAAAGATGCGTATGTCCAGTTCTTAAAACACTAAACTCTATATCCTTTATTTTTTTAATTCGATCTTTTCGATCCTTCGGCAAGTAACCGTGAAAAGTAAATTCTTGGCCATTCATACCACTTCCCATTAGAGTCAATAGGATAGAAGATGGACCCACTAATGGTTTGATTGGAATCGCCAAGTCATGTGCAATTCGCACTATTTCACCACCAGGATCGGCAACACCCGGACAACCAGCCTCTGAAATTATAGCCATTGAGTTACCTGCCAATACGGGTTTTAAATATTCTGCCAATTGTTCAGGTTTGGTTCGCTTGTTGAGTTCGAAAAAAGTAGAATCGTCAATTGGAAAAGTTCTATCCATTTTTCGTAAAAAACGACGTGCTGATTTGACATCTTCAACTACAAAAAAGCGCAAAGTAGAAGCCAATGTTATCACATCTAAAGGCAAAACTTCTCCTACTGTATCACTTCCTATTGGGCAGGGTAACATGTAAAGATTACCAACGAATTTATTTTTCATTTTTTTGTAAATCTTGTATTATTTTATCGGTGGCTTTATCAAGAAGTTGAAAAACATTTTCAAATCCTTCTTCGCCACCATGGTAAGGATCCGGAACCTCATTTCCGTCTATTTCAGGTAGTAAATTGAGTAACAAATCTACCTTTTTCTTCTCATTTTCACTCGTCGCCAAGCGTAGAACATTTGACAAATTACTTTTGTCCATGACATATATTCGATCAAACAACTCAAAGTCTGAAGTTGTAAACTGCCGTGCCTTTAAGTCACTTAAATCAATTCCGTGTTTGATGGCATTTGCTTGAGTACGAATATCTGGTTGATTTCCAATGTGATAAGCAGCAGTTCCAGCGGAGTCGACGAAGTAAGGTAATTCCAGTTTTTTTAGTTTGTGCTTGAGTAACCCGTCCGCCAATGGGGACCGACAAATATTTCCTAAACAAACCATGAGAATTTTCATGGTGCAAATTTACACATTCAATTAGTGACAACATAAATTTTGTCAAAACTTGAAAAATAATCTAGTAAATACTAGGGTTTTCTTTGTTCCATTAATGTTTTTTTTTATTATTAACAAATAATAGTCAACTTTTTTGATTTTTATTCGTCTATATATAGGAGAGGTTGATAAAAAAGAAGAGATTATGAGACAATTAAAAATAGTAAAGCAAGTAACCAACCGTGAAACTGCGTCTTTAGACAAGTATTTGTTGGAAATTGGTAGAGTTGACTTAATTACTGCTGAGGAAGAAGTTGAATTAGCACGTAAAATTAAGGAAGGCGATAAGCAAGCGCTTGAGCGATTGACCAAAGCAAATTTACGTTTTGTTGTTTCTGTTTCAAAACAATACCAAAATCAAGGTTTAGCATTGCCAGATTTGATTAATGAAGGAAATGTTGGTTTAATAAAAGCTGCTGAGCGTTTTGATGAAACTCGTGGTTTTAAATTTATTTCCTATGCCGTTTGGTGGATTCGTCAATCGATATTGCAGGCATTAGCGGAACAAGCTCGTATTGTACGCTTGCCTCTTAATAAAATTGGTAACATTAATAAAATAAACAAAGCATTTTCAGAATTGGAGCAACGTTTTGAACGACCACCTTCAGCTGAAGAATTGGCAGAACATCTAGAGGTAACGGCTGATGAAATCAGACATTCTTTAAGTACAAGCGGTAGACATGTTTCAATGGATGCACCCTTGATTGAAGGAGATGAAAGTTCGTCTAGTATGTACGATGTTTTGATGAATGATTCTTTGCCAGGACCAGAAAATCAATTAATTATTGAGTCTTTAAGAAAGGATATAGAGCGCTCATTGTCTACTCTTACAAGTCGTGAAGGTGAAATTCTTAGAATGTATTATGGTTTGAATGGCAAGTATCCCTTAACCTTAGAGGAAATTGGTGATCGTTTTGATTTAACTAGAGAACGAGTTCGACAAATTAAAGAAAAAGCAATTCGTCGCTTGAAACATACTTCAAGAAGTAAAATGTTAAAATCCTATTTAGGATAATAAAAAAGCCTCAAGAAATTTGAGGCTTTTTTATTGTGGGTCAACGTCGATATTTAAACGCACACCTTTGTTGTGTGCTTTACTGAAAAACAGATCTATTAATTCTGTCAATTTGTCTTTTACCTTTTTGTCTGACAAACTCTTGTCGACTTTTAATTTGGTTACTTTGATATATTGATTATTGATCCTAGGTATCAACCCAAACTCTGGCCCCATCACACTTTCTTTAAATACGGAGCGAAGAATGTCTGTGAATTCCTTCGCGGAAGCGTTTAATTGATTTTCATTGCGGTGTTTTAAAGTAAAATCAATCATTTTAAAAAATGGTGGGTAATGATAATTTTCGCGTTCTATGATTTCGTGATTGAAAAACCCAATATAATCATGCGAATATACTTTTTCTATAACCCAATGCTCTGGTTGCCCCGTTTGAATAATCACCTGACCTCGTTTTATTTTTCTTCCGGCACGTCCAGCTACTTGTGTCATCATTTGAAATGACTTTTCAAAAGCTCTAAAATCTGGGCGATTTAATAAACTATCAGCATCCATAATTCCTACCAAGCTAACGTTATCGAAGTCTAGGCCTTTGGATATCATTTGTGTACCAATAAGAATATCGATTTGTTGTTCGCCAAAACGATTCAATATGTTTTCATAGGCGTATTTTGACCGAGTAGTGTCTAAATCAAGTCGACCAATAGAGGCTTTTGGAAACAAAATTTGCATTTCATCTTCAATTTTCTCCGTCCCAAAACCAATCATTTTTAATCGATTACTCCCACAGCTTTTGCACGAACCCATAGGTGGTGCTATGTGACTACAGTAATGACATTTTAGGGAATTGGTTTTTTTGTGATAAGTCATAGAAACATCACAGTTAACGCATTTCGGTGTCCAGTTGCAGATTTCACACTGCCATCTCGGATTATATCCTCTTCTGTTTTGAAATAAAATTACTTGCTCTTCCGCGTTTAATCTTTTCCTGATTTCATCCACTAAAAAAGGGGTGAAAAATTGGAAGTCGGGATCTTTTTTTCGCTCTTTCTTAATATCTGCAACTAAAATCTCAGGCATTTCCATGTTTTTGAAACGCTTTGAAAGGGTCACCAAGCCATATTTGCCTGATTTTGCATTTGAATAGGTTTCTAAGCAGGGTGTTGCACTTCCCAAAAGGGTCTTTGCTTGATGTAAGTGCGCCAGAACGATAGCTGCATCTCTAGCATTGTACCGCGGCGATGGGTCGTATTGTTTGAATGATCCCTCGTGCTCTTCATCAATGATAATTAAACCGAGTTTTTGAAAAGGAAGAAAAATCGCCGATCGTGCACCCAAAACTATTCTGTAATTGTTTGGATTGTTCTCTAAGACTTTGTTCCAAATTTCAACTCTTTCATTCTGATTAAATTTTGAATGATAAACTCCAATTTTTTCACCGAAAAAGGAGGTTAGTCGTGTAACTAACTGTGTGGTTAAAGCGATTTCTGGAACCAAAAACAAAATTTGATTTCCTTTTTTAAGCTCGTCTTCAATTAGTTGAACATAAATTTCTGTTTTACCAGAACCGGTTACTCCATGTAATAAGCAGACGGGATTAATCGTTAATTTTTCTACAATCTCCTGATAGGCCGTACTTTGGTCTTCAGACAGAAGGAGTGTTTTTTCTTCAGGACTAACAATTGAATCCAAACGAGATAATTCTTTTTGAAAAATCTGGATGCACTCTTTTTGTTCTAAGGTTTTTAAAGTACTTGTTGAAATCCCGTCAACCTCCAAGTCTTTTTTCCAAACCTCTTGCATGCTTCCGTTGGAATAATTTCCTTTTGAAAGTATAGCCAGTAGAGCATCCAATTGTTTAGCTTTCGTTTTTTTATTTTCCCAAGCTTGAACAAGTTGTTCTAGATTTTCTTCGATTAAGTAAAATTCGGAAAGAAGAACAGCTGAGGCTGTTTTTGCTGAGTAACGATCGTTTAAACTTTCAATGCTCATCAATATTTTTCGATCGAGCATTTTCTTTATAATCGGTTGAATTGTTTGAATGCCGACAATAGAAGTTATTTCTTTTAAATCTAAAACCTCTTGAATTTGCAGTGCTTCTACTATTTGATACTCTCTGTCATTTAACGCTGTAGTTTGATCAAAATCAGGATGTAGAATAACTTTAGTTTCACTGGCTAATTTGAGATTAGAAGGTAGAGCAGCACTCATAACATCGCCAATAGGGGCCATGTAATACTGCGACATCCAATGCCAAAATTGAATCTGTTTTCCGGTAACTATGGGTTGATCATCCAAAAAATGTTCGACATATTTAGCGACATATTTTTGTGGTGGAATCTCGTGAAATTTGACAATAATTCCGGTTACTAATTTAGATTTTCCAAAAGGTACAATAACTCTTGTGCCAATCTGAACCAGCGCATTGTTCTCAAACGGAACCCTATAAGTAAAAGCCTGATGGATGGGAACAGGCAAAATAACATCTACGAAAAGAGTTAGCCTCTCACTCATGTGTTAAAGATAAAAACAAAAAGGAATTGATAGTGTTTAGTTACACTTGAAGTCGTCGTTACTGTCGTTTACATGCTGGCTGCAAAACAAAAAGTTAACCAAAGACGCTCCTTGACATAATTCACGAGTAGAATTTTTGTCAATAGCTCTAAATGACGTTTGTTGATTGTTTTGATTCAAGTTGATGAAAGACTTGTAAAAGGATATTGTTTTACGAGATGAAAAGACTCCCAAAACTCGATAGTCACCATTAACGGTTAAGTTGGTGAAAATAGGTTTGTTTTGTGATAGAGATGAAGATGGTTTGGTTACCGCTACGTAATTGAACAAATCTGTTGAACCACCTGTAAAAGTAAATCGTATGCCTTCTAGATTTCGTTTTGTGATGGTGTTGTCGTTTGTAATTCCATTGCGTATTGTTTGGTAAAAAGATTGTCCTTGAGCGGATGCACTGTAAGTAGCTCCACTTGATTCACCTTCAAAAATATTCCATGGAATGGTCACTGTGTCTTTTTGATTGCCTCTGAATTCTGAAATTAAAATATCTAATCTTACATTTGCAAATGCACTAGTTCCTTTATTGAAACTAACAGATTGAGAAACAAACTCACCTGGTAATTTGGCAAACCTCAAGGATGATGTTTGGTTTTCCAAAGTATTATTTTCTGCAAATCCGCTAACCAATTGAGTTTCCCCTTTAACGATAAGTTTACTATCGTTTATGTTCACGGTCAAGCGATAAACGGCTTCATTTTTAAGAGCTGGTTCAGTAATCGTTGTAAAATAATACGCTTTATATTCTGGACCAAAAAACACCCCATTTGTAGATTTGTCTTTCAATAAAGTATCTCTTAGATTCCAAGTTCTTTCAATTTTACCCCCGATTATTTCTTCTATTTTGGCTTCCACCTTTTCGAAATAATTAGAATCAGGAATTTTTGCAAAATCCAATGCGTTTCCTGGACCAACAAAACCTCTGTTTATTTTGATGTAATGAACGCTGTCGGTCTGATCTAATAAGCCAAAAATAACAGGTGTTTCTTTATAACTGGTGTTAACGTCAATTTCTTCTTTACACGCAGAAAGAAATAAAATCATTACAGATAAGCTGAAAAAGGATATAAGTTGCTTCATTTTTTAAAATCAGATTGGGTGTAAAGTTAGTGTTTTTTTGGTGTTTCGAGCCTTCAGTTAATCAGCAATACCTACCGTTTAAAAAGTTTAACCTTTGAAACGATTCATTGCCATTGCTTTCAACATCCATTTAGGTAAATGTTTGGCAGGGTTTCTTTTTTTAAGGTGAACATACCAATTTAATTTTTTCAGAATTGGTACTTTATGGGTTTCAACAAATTCAATCAAAGTGCCATCAGGATCTTCAATGTAACTGAAACGTCCACCTGCTTCACCCATGTCAAAAGTGTTTCCCGAATCAACGGTAAAAGGAAATCCAGCAGATTCACAATCTTTTTGTAATTGGTTCATTCCTTGAATATCAAAGCAAAGATGGATGAATCCCCAGTCGCCCCAATATCTGTTTTCAAATATTTTTCTGCGATCTGTTCTTTCTAAATGCTCTATTAACTCAATTTCTGTCGAGCCTAAAAGTTGAGCAAATGGACCTTTGCGAGGTTTAGAATGTCTCAATAAAACTCTTCGTATTTTTCCATTTCCACCTTCTAGGGTTCCAAAACATGGAAAGCTATCGATTTTATCGTACACCACAAGGTCGTAACCCAATACATCTTTGTACAAAGCAAGTGATTGATTTATATTGCTAACACCAATGGTTGCGCCGGCCACTCCTCCACAATTTGAAGCATGTTTTGTATTTCCAAACCAGTCAATTCCTTCTACAATTTCGAAAATATTACCATTCGGGTCTTTAACCAAAAAGTGTTTACCGCCATTGGGTTGAGTTTCAATATTTGAAATTAAATCAGCTCCGTTTTCTTTGAAGTGCTGAAAAGAGGCCTCAATGTTTTTACTTTTTATTTTACACATGTATAATCCAAAATCACCAAGTTGAATGGTAAATTCAGCTTTATTGGTTGGGCGAGATGTAAATTGCCATATTTCAAATCCACCGCCGCCATCCATGGACAAAGCCAAAGTTGCTGTTCTTTTATGGACCTCTCCACCAGTGTATTTGGTCATTAGAGGAGCTTCTGCTGCATCTTCAAAAACGCGAATATCTACTCCAAAAAATAGTCGATACCAAGCCCAACTTTCTTGTACATTCGGGACACCGATTCCCATTTGTTGTATTCCGCTAATGATTTTATCCATGGTGAAATTTTGGGCAAATATAAGGAATTGAATGTTCAGAACCCAAGTGTTAAATATGGAGAGTACAGTTGGATGTTTTGGTCTAAATCGATTTAGCGATTAGACCTCTCATTGAAAATTACATAGCCAAAACTGACTTGTAGTGAAAATGGCTTTTTCTGAGCAGGGAAGTAGTTGGTTGAAAAGCGAATAGGGCCAAAAAATGAATTGTACACCAAGGAAGCTGAAGCCATGAAAGTTTCTCCTTTAAAAGGTTTCGAGTAACCAAATGTTCCATTATCTCCTTGAAGTAGAATAACTAAAGGTTGATAGATGAATCCATCGAAACGTACGTCGAGGCCCTTGCGAATCGTAAAAATCACGTTGGTTCCACCTCCAAAAAACAAGGGGGATCTGTATTCAGGTAGAAAAAAGGTTTGCGCGTCGGGAACTAAATCAAAAGTAGTAAGCTGAAGTATTGATGCTGTGTAATTTGCAAACAAGGACTGTGTGTTAAACGTGGCCTGACCTTGCAATCCTAAATGGAAAAAAGGTTTATCGATAATAAAGGTTTGAGCGCTAAAATTAAAATTAAACCAAGAATGTAAATTCCGAATGGCATACTCATTGGGTGAGGTAGATCCAGAAACAGACATTTCACGGCCATTCACGTATCTAGCTTTCAAGCTAAAAGCAGAGCCTGAGCTAGCGAACTGTTTTCTGTTTAATGAATTTTGTTTGATTTCCCATGAAAGGTTAAATCCTTCAAAATGAGTTTCGTCTGTTGTGTCAGAAACTCCAAAGGTGTTACTTTGGTAGTAATCATCTTCGTTTTTAAAATAACGAGCATCATAAATGGAAACTGAGTTATTTCCAATAGGATGAAAAAGTTTGACTCCCGTATAGCTTTCATTTTGTATCAAAAATGATGGCTTTACCTCTTCGAAGAAAGTAGCGAATGATTTGAAATAATCCCATCTATTACGTGTGTAGTAGGGTTGAATTGTCAAAGGAAAAAAGGCTGGTAATTCAATTTTAACACTGCCATGTGCCGATCCATAAAACTTTCCGAAATAAGTTGATCCATGCAGTTTGGTCGCTGTTTTACGCAAACCTAAATAAGTAAGTCCAATGTAGCCTTGATTCACCGGTCGTGATGAAATGTGGCCGCCTACATCGAGTTTCCATTCGTTACTTCTTTGTACTTCCAAGTTTAAATCATAGAAATTATTTTCGTTCAATTTTAATACCGGAAAGAGGAAGTCAATTTGTTCGGTTGCTGCCAATCGATAGTATCTTCGTTCTAAATAAGCTAAAGAAAAAGTGGAGTCTGCGCGCTTGCTTAGCAAAGATCGGCGAATGAAATAATCGGTGTTTTTAGGTGAATTGATTTGAATATTGTCAATTTTATAATTTTCACTTTGGGCTTTAAAGAGTTTTCTTTTAACGGCCAAACTATCTGGTGAAATCGTATTTTTAATATAAGGTAAAATACTGTCAGAATATTTAATACCGGCGGCATAACCTTTGGCTATTGCATCTTCCACTGCGGTAAATTCGAAAGTGCTTATTTCAAGTTTTGGTTCAATAATAAAACCATTTTCACATGGTAAATCAAAATTTGAATAAGAAACCAACATATTGATTACTTGACTAATCAAGTCTTTCTCCATGGGTTGCTCCGCATTGTATGAAACGTTGCTTCCAACGATGTAATCGGGCGAGAACTCACTGTAAAGTACATCAGCAGGAAAATTATTGTACAAACCACCGTCAAATAAAAGTCGCCCATTGATCCGCAATGGTTCAAAATAAAATGGAAAAGTCATGGATGCTCGAACAGCTTCATTTAGGGGACCATTTCTGAAAACCACACTTTTTTTAGAGACTATATCTGAAGCGAGACATCGAAAGGGAATGAAGAGGTCGTTAAAATTGTTGTTATGAGCGGCGCCAACTGTTCCTAAAATCTTTAGCATCTCAAAATCTAGAAAAGTGGAATTGCTTATATTGGTAGGAAGCGATTTTTTAAACACACTATCTCTGGAAAATGAAAACTCGAACATACTCGCCGTAGGTTCATTTTCTTTTATCAAAAACTGTTGTTGGGGTTTTAGATTACCGGTCGACATTGTGAGAAAATCTTCATTCAAAACAAAATCTTTAATCTCTTGTGGTGAATATCCTGCGGCGTATAACGCGCCTATCAAAGCTCCAGCAG
>JAHKAT010000090.1 GCA_018825925.1 Bacteroidota bacterium
CTTTTTTGGTTAATTGATTGTTTCTTAGGTTGTTAAGTATCCGAATAAAGGATTCGTTTTGTTGACGATAAATTTTGTCGAGCTCAATATAAATGGGTGGTTTTTCCCTTAAAACATGGGCCTTAAAAAAATGTATACCGTTATAGTATTTATGTAAAATCGACCATTCAGCAGGCTTTACGACAGGTGGCAACTGAAATAAATCTCCAATTAATAACACCTGAACTCCTCCGAAAGGAACGTTATTATCGCGAATATTGCGCAGTGACCAATCAATTGCGTCTAACAAATCAGCCCGAAGCATACTTACTTCATCGATGATTAAAAGTTCGAGCTGACAAATCGTTTGTTTTTTCTGTTGATTCAAAGTAAAATGGCGTACCAAGGTCTTTTTGGTTTCCATTTTTAATGAATCATTTAAATGCAGGCCTTCTGAAAAGTCAGGTATAAATCCTGAAAAAGGCAATTGAAAAAAGGAATGTATCGTCGTTCCGCCTGCATTAAGTGCTGCGATTCCAGTTGGAGCAACGATAACCGTTTGTTTAAAAGTAGCTCCTACAATGTGTTTCAAAAAAGTAGTTTTTCCAGTACCCGCTTTACCCGTTAAAAATATCGGTTGGTTGGTATGATGTATGAACTTTTCTGCAAATTCGCTTGGTTGTAACATAGTAAGAATCGGTTATTTCTACTTTAAGTTAAGCAAAAATTCGAATGTATAATCAGATTTTCCGGATCTGTTTTGCGATCAAACTCTTCTGTATTTTGGATTTCTGTAAAGAAAAAAAGCATCAACCTAAAGGTCAATGCTTTTTTTCTTTGTCAGAGTGGGAGTTGAGGGATTCGAACCCCCGACCCTCTGCTTGTAAGGCAGATGCTCTAAACCAAGTGAGCTAAACTCCCGATGTGTGCTAGAAATCTCGACTGATTTCCTTAACGCGAGTGCAAATATAATGTGCTTTTTTATAATCGCAATGCTTTTTTCGAATTTATTTTAAAAATTCGTGAATTAAAAAGAAACTGCCAAACACAAGAATTGTGTCGTTGTTGGAAGCCAATAGTTTAGCCTCCTTCATTGCTTTTTGAGGAGAAGTAAAAAATTTTGCCTCAAGCTCGTTTTTCTCGAAATCAATTTGAAGATTCTTTACTCTTGCTGTTCTCTCATTGGAGAATTCAGTAATGAACAATGGTGTATTCTTGGGAAATAATGGTAGAATATCATTTAAGTTTTTATCAGCACTGGTGCCATAAACTATAATTAACTGCCCATCACGTTCGCTTTTAGACAAATATTGTAATGTTTTATTAATTCCATCTGTATTGTGTGATACATCGTAAATAATCTTTGGGTTCTCTTGAATAACTTGCAAACGTCCCATGAAACCAGTGTTATCTGTCAGTTTTCGTAAACCTTCATCAATGGCCACAATAGGTACCGGGAAACGAGCTTGAAGAAGGTTGATTACTTTGTCAACACATGCCCAATTTTCTGATTGATGCTCGCCAAGTAAAGGAAACATTTTGGGAACTTCAAAATCGGTAACTCTTATACATTCTGATTCTTTCGATGCAGCAATTTTTTCAAAAACCTCAAGTACATTTTTTTGCTTCTCAGCAGTAATGATGGGTGTTTTGGATTTAATGATACCAGCTTTTTCCGCAGCAATTTCTTCTAAAGTATTTCCTAAAAACTGAGTGTGTTCTAAACTTATATTGGAAATCACGCTGATTAGTGGTTGAATGATGTTCGTAGCGTCTAAACGACCTCCTAAGCCCACTTCGGCTACTACCAAATCACATTGCTGCTTTTCAAAATAGGAAAGGGCCATGACCCAGGTTATTTCAAAAAACGAAGGCGAAAAATTTAGTTGTAGAGATTTTACTTTTTCGCAAAAATCGATTACAAATTGCTGAGAAATGGTTTGACCATTTATGCGAATACGTTCTGTAAAATCAATTAAATGTGGAGAGGTGAACAATCCGACTTTTAAGCCACTTTCCTTATAAACAGAAGCTAATAAGGAGCAAATTGAACCTTTGCCATTACTTCCGGCAACGTGGATGAAAGTAAGTTTGTTTTGTGGGTTTCCAAAGTGATTGGCTAGGGCTATTGTGTTTTCCAGACCTGGTTTGTAAGCGCTGGCGCCTATTGCTTGATAAGAAGGAAATCGGGAAAAAAGCCAGTCAATGGTATTTTGATACTGCTTAGTTGGCATTTAAACGGATAGTTTCGTAACGAACCTCCAAGGCTGCATCTGGCTTAGGGTTGTATCTTACTTGTCCTTTTACAGCTGCAATTACTTGATTGATGATGCGCTGATCGGTGGTTGTGGTTCTCGAAGAAATACTTTTGGCATCCACAACTCTTCCTTCACTATTAACGGTTACTTGAAGGTAAATGGTGTGGTTATCATCGGATGAAATGTCGTCTGTTTTTGGGTCGTTTAATCGAATTCTTCCTTTGCCATCACCAATTCCACCAGGTCCACTTCCAGAGGTACCCACATTATCTTTACCGAAAACAGAGCCATTGCCTTCTGTCGATGACCCTCCCGAACCGAAAGGATTATCACTTTTCTTTGAATTTGTGGCTTCATTTTGGGAATTGGGTGCTGTGTTTGCCGAGCCTTTTCCTGAATTTACCTTTGTATCAGGATTTTCTTTTTTCGTTAAAACCTGCTGTGTTTGGGGTTTAGGTGGAGAAACAGGATCGTCTGAAGGTGTACCCTGTGCGCCACCGCCTATATCTACTTTCAAGTCCTTAAGAACAATTTCTTCAATTTCCGTTGCCGCTGGAATTTCATAAGGTTTTGGAGCTGGGTCGGCAATTTGATAGGTAACCAAAAACAATATCAAAGCAATAATCAATAGGAAAACAGCCGCGGAAATAATCCCGATGCGCTCGTCTTCTTTGTTAAATATTGGTACTGTTGGCATTTCTTTATTCTTTTATCTACTATGACCAGTCTTCAGTCTCTTGTCTTTCGACCTATAAACTATTTATTATACGCAATAACCGGATCCCATTCATTGGCTTGAGCCAAGGCTAAAACTTTAAAAACGGCTTCGTATTTAGAGTCCTTGTGGCCAGCTACTTTTAATTTCAGTTCACCTGAGTTCAAAACGGCTTGAGCTGCTAGTTCCTTGATTTCATCAAACTCCATCGGTTTTTCCAAATCACCTCCAGGCATAACGACATACAGATTATCTGCAGTAATTAATACAGAAGCAGGCACGTTGTCTTGATCTTTAGGCAATTGCTCATCGGTTTTTGGCAAGTCCAATGGCGTTTGGTTGTTGGACATCAGACTCATGATTATGAAGAAGATGAGCAACAAGAAAACTAAATCCGTCATGGAGGCCATTCCGCCTTCCACTTTGATTTTATTTCTAGATTCTAAATTCATATTACTTCCCTGGTGAGTTTAACAAATCCATAAATTCTAAAGCTGCATTTTCCATTTGGTACACAACTTTACCAATTCGAGCAACCAAATAATTATAGCCCATAAACGAGACGATTCCAACAATTAGACCTGCAACGGTAGTTACCATTGCCGTCATAATTCCAGGTGCGATTGTTTTAATCTCTAAAGAACTCGCGTTTTCCAAATCAATGAAGACAACAACCATACCAATCGTTGTACCCAAGAAACCAATCATTGGAGCAGCACCTGCAGCAGTTGCTAAAAAGCTCAAACGTTGTTCTAAGCGCAAAACCTCTAGTTTTCCTGTATTTTCAATAGATGCAGCGATACTTTCGATAGGCTTGCCAATTCGAGCGATTCCTTTTTCCAACATGCGAGCTGAAGGAGAAGAAGAGCGCGCGCAAAAATCTTTGGCTAAATCAATTTTCCCTTCCATCAAATATTCTTTGATCTTGGAAAAGAAGTTGACTTCTTCTTTATTCGCTTTTCTCAATGCTAAAAAACGTTCAACAAAAACGAATACAGCATAGCCAAGCATGGCCGCTAATGATAAGTTGATTATCAAGCCAAATCCTTGGCTCGAACGCTCAACAATGCTCCACAAAGATTGATCTTTGGTTCCCATGCTTTCGACCTCTGTCGCAGCTACCTGAAGTAAAAATGATAAACTCATAAATTCTATAACGCTATATTTGAAAAACTATTTTTATTGAAAAAGCAAAAACATACCAGCTCCTGCCAAATATCCTACGGTAGCAAGCCATGTAATGTTACGTAAATACCAGAAAAAGGATATTTTTTCCATGCCCATAGCGACCACACCTGCTGCAGAACCTATGATTAACATGGATCCACCTGTACCTGCCGCATAAGCGATGAAATGCCAAACGGGAGCATCCATAGCATCTTGGAACATTCCCATGGAAGCAGCAACCAAAGGCACGTTATCAATGATAGCAGAGCCAACACCTAATAAAATAACAAAAACATTTTCAGGTATTTTGGCATTAATATCTTGTCCGAAGTGATAAATTAAACCCAAAGATTCCAATGCGGCAACGGTCATTAAAATCCCTAAGAAGAATAAAATACTTGGCATTTCTATTCGAGAAAGAGCTTTAAAAGTCGGTCCGTGAACATGTTCATGGGATTCTACTTGAGTAAGACTAAACTTGCGGTTACTCAAATATTCGGCAACCAATGAAACGATTCCTAAAGAAAGCATCATACCAACATAAGGAGGAAGGTGTGTAACTGTTTTGAAGATAGGAACGAAAATAATCATACCTAAACCTAATATGAGCATGAATGTACTGTTTTTGCTATGCTTTTCTTCTTCTTCAGCCACAGGAATATTGCCTTTGAATACAGGTAAAAACGTTGCTAAGAAAGTGGGTATTACGAAACAAACCAATGATGGCAATAACAAATTGGTGATTAACTCCCCAGATGTAACTTTAAGGTTCATCCATAACATAGTTGTGGTAACATCACCAATAGGAGACCAAGCACCACCTGCGTTTGCAGCGACTATAATCATACCTGCAAAGTACATTCTAAGTTCTGGATCCTTAATAATCTTTCTTAGAATAGTAATCAAAACGATTGTAGCAGTTAAGTTGTCTATGATTGCTGAAAGAATAAATCCTAAACCACAAACTAACCATAATAGTGATTTTTTGTTTGTAGTTTTTATAATTCTTTTAATCGTTTGAAAACCATTGAAATGATCAATAATTTCAACGATGGTCATCGCTCCAACTAGGAAAATTAAAATTTCACAGGTCTTACCAAAGTGGTGCAATAAGGTTTCTTCCATTAGATGCAAACGCTCTGGATGTGTTTCTCCAGACAAAGTCATAGGTAAACTTTTAGCAGAATCAAACCAAGTGGTAAATCCGTCTAATCCAAAGGCAATTCCCGCCCATGCGAGAGCCATCATGATTAATGCAGGGATTAGTTTATCTATTTTTAAACTGTGCTCCAGGGTGATAGCGGTATAACCAAGGATGAAAACCGAAACAATAAAAATTTCCATGTTGTGATGATTTTGTTTGCAAATTTAGCCTCTTAGGGCTTTTGAGTGATTAATTAAGTTGATTTTATACAAGTTGTTTTAAAGCAATTTCAAAAGCAGTTTTAGCAATTCCATTTTTGTTTGAATTTGCTTGATGAGCTTTTTGTAAGGCTTCTTTTATGATGTTTGAGGTGTCTGAGAAAATTCCTTCGTCAGTGATTTCATCTAAATCGTTGGACATTAAATAGGCGAAAACCCTTGCCATTCCGCAGTTTGAAACAAAATCTGGAATAACAGACAGGTGATTATCAGCATGATCTGCTATTGGACCGAAGAAAATTTGAGGATCCGCAAAAGGTACGTTAGCCCCAGCGGAGATCACCTGAACACCGGCTTGCAACATTCTTTCCAGTTGATCTTGCGTGATCAATCGAGAGGCTGCACAAGGAATGAACACATCGGCTTCGACATCCCAAATTTGAGAATTTATAGTTTCAAAAGATAAAAGATTAGGGTGATTTAACTCATTACCTTTTTTGTTTAAAAATAAATCTCTGATGTCTTCTAATGAAAACCCATCTGTATTTATTAATCCACCAACACGGTCAATGATTCCTACAATTTTAGCTCCTTCTTGGGCAAGGTAATAAGCTGCGGCAGAACCGACATTTCCCCAACCTTGTACAATTACTTTTTTTCCTTCAATAGATCCACCCCATATCGAGTAGTAATGGCGAATAGATTCTGCAACACCATATCCAGTAATCATATCCGCTACAACATATTTTTTTGCCGGATTGGGAGTGTATTTTGAGTCCTCAAGTACCTTAAGAACCCCATATCGCAATTGACCAATTCTATTTATTTTTTGAGATTCACGTGGTTGGAAGTGACCGTTAAAAACACCTTCTTGCGGATGCCAAACTCCACAGTCTTCAGTAATTGGAATTACTTCGTGAATTTCATCTACATTTAAATCTCCACCTGTACCGTAATAGTGCTTTAACAAGGGAGATACGGCTGCGTACCAACGTCTTAAAACTCCTTCTTTTCTAGGGTCTTTTGGGTCGAAATTGATTCCAGATTTTGCTCCTCCAATGGGCGGACCAGCAACGGTGAATTTAACTTCCATTGTTTTTGCTAAAGATTCAACTTCGCGTTTGTCTAAGCCAACTCGCATACGTGTTCCTCCACCAGCGGCACCTCCTCGTAATGAGTTAATAACCACCCAACCTTCAGCCTCTGTTTCGGCATCCTTCCATTCAAAAACAATTTCTGGTCGTTTGTTTTCAAATTTTTCTAATAAATCTTTCATCCGTTCCGTTAATAACGGTCGCTAAATTAATAAACAATTAACGTTTCAAAGTCGATTAAAGAAATTACTTTTCAACCCTCTGCCAAATGCAAGACTCCAGAAATAGTTGGACGTTTGGCTCCCGTCACAGTTGGTAAGGTGTTTGGCATTTTACTGAGATACAATTCGCCTAAAAAAGCAAAAATCAAAGCTTCTTTAAAATCGACTATTAATGGGTCTGGTATTTGTAAATTGGCTTCACAATGGTGCTTAATTCTTTTGATTAAAAAATTATTCTTTGCGCCACCTCCCGTTATCATTACTGTTTTGATTTTATTAGCATCTAAAATATTCGAAATCTGAATTGCTATATGTTCGGTAACCGTGCAAAGGTTATCTTTTGTGGAATTGTTCCATTTGATCAACGGATTAAATTGTTCTTCAATCCATTCTATTCCCAAACTTTTGGGAGCTTGTTGTCTGTAATAAGGCAAACGATTCAATAAGTCGAGTAAGAAGAAGGAAATTTGTCCTTTTTCGGCAATTTTCCCACCCCTATCAAATTTTAGATTTTTTTGCTGCGCCAATTGATTTAAGGGGATATTGCACGGGCAAATATCAAAGGCAATCCATTTCTTTCCTCCCTTATTAAAGGTAATATTTGAAATACCTCCGAGATTGAGAAATGCTTCAGCTTCTTTGGAAAATAGGAGTTTATCCCCAATGGGTACAAGAGGTGCCCCTTGGCCGCCAGCAATGATATCCTTGTTTCTAAAATCATTGATTACTTGAATTCCGGTTTCATAAGCCAAGGTGGTTCCACAACCAATTTGATGACTAAACCCTTTGCTTGGTTGATGAAAAATAGTGTGCCCATGTGAAGCAATAGCAGTGATTTCTTTAGGATCAATTTGATTTTCCAAAATAAATTTTTTGACACGAATCGAAAATTCTTTACCCAGCTGCTTGTCTAATTCAACCAATTTAATTCCCGAAAGTGATTTTGCTTTGGCTAGTTTGATTTGCCATTTCTTGGACCACTTATAGGTTTTAGCAGCTTTAATTTCGTAACTGTAATTTCCATTTTCCACATGAAATTGAGCCAAAACGATATCTAAGCCATCTAAGGAGGTACCAGACATTAATCCAATAATTTGCCTTCCAATCATATACTATATTTAATTTGTCGAAAATATTAACGTAAATTTGCAACTTAATTGTGAATAAAACCATAGCTAGAAATGAATTTTGAATTGACAGAAGAGCACAAAGCTGTACGCGATGCGGCGCGTGATTTTGCACAGAATGTATTGAAAAAAGAGGTGATTGAAAGAGATCGAGACCAACGTTTTCCAACAGAAGAGATTAAACAATTGGCCGAATTAGGCTTCATGGGAATGATGGTAGATCCAAAATACGGCGGTAGCGGTATGGATACCTTATCTTATGTATTGGCGATGGAAGAAATTTCTAAAGTTGATGCATCCACATCGGTTTGTATGTCAGTGAACAATTCATTGGTGTGCTGGGGATTGGAAAAATATGGTTCGGAAGAACAAAAAATGAAATACTTGGTTGATCTTGCTTCAGGTAAGAAAATTGGAGCCTTTTGTTTGTCTGAGCCTGAAGCTGGTTCTGATGCTACTTCGCAGCAAACAACAGCGATAGACAAAGGTGATCATTACTTGTTGAACGGTACGAAAAACTGGATTACCAATGGTTCAACGGCTTCTACCTATTTAGTAATCGCTCAAACGGACGTTGAAAAAGGTCACAAAGGAATCAATGCTTTTATCATTGAACGAGGCATGGAAGGTTTTATCGTTGGTGCGAAAGAAGATAAATTAGGTATTCGCGGAAGTGATACGCATACTTTGATGTTTAACGACGTAAAAGTTCCTAAAGAAAATAGAATAGGGGAGGATGGATTTGGTTTCACCTTCGCAATGAAAGTTCTTTCTGGTGGACGTATCGGTATTGCTGCTCAAGCTTTGGGTATCGCCGGTGGTGGTTTTGAATTGGCTTTGGCTTATTCAAAAGTGAGAAAAGCTTTTGGAAAAGAGATTTACAAACATCAAGCAATCGCTTTCAAATTGGCTGATATGGCAACGGAAATCGAAGCGGCTAAATTATTGGTTTATCGTTCGGCTATTGACAAAGATATGGGACGCAATTACGACCAAAGTTCTGCAATGGCAAAATTGTATGCTTCTAAAGTGGCGATGGAACAAACGGTTGAAGCGGTTCAGATTCACGGTGGATACGGTTTCGTTAAAGAATACCACGTAGAACGTTTGATGCGTGATGCAAAGATTACCCAGATTTACGAAGGAACTTCTGAAGTTCAAAAAATCGTTATTTCTAGAAATATTTTGAGGGATTAATCTCAAAGAAAACAATAAAAAAAACCTCAACAGCAGTTGGGGTTTTTTTATGCTTTTAAAAGTTAGCTTTTATGAACTCATAGCAATTCAATCACTTTCTCGAGTGCTATTCCTCGCGAACCTTTTAATAGAACCAAGTGCTCTGAAATTTCATTCTTCTGTAAATAATCTTTTAAATCTTCAGTCGTCAAAAATGAACTTGATTCATTGTTTACTAATCTTTTAAATACGGGGCCTACGAAAAAGGTTTTAATGTCGTTTTCAGCGGTGTAATCTATTATTTTTTGATGCTCCGCTTGTTCCACCTCACCAAGTTCACGCATATCCCCTAGAATGGCCAATTTTGCTGCGTTTTGAATTTGAACGAAACTGGATAAGGCAGAATACATACTGGAAGGATTAGCATTGTAGCAGTCAACAATTAAGGTGTTTTTTAGTGTTTTCTGCACCTGTGAACGTTGATTGTTTGATTCGTATTCGCAAACCGCTTCGTTGATTAAATCTTCGTGGACTTTAAAATAATGACCTATACAAATGGCTGCTAAAAAATTAAAGAAATTATACTCGCCTATCATTTTCGTTTCTAAAATAGGAGACTGGTAGTTCTTTTTAGACCAAGATAATTCAACATAAGGGGTTAAACGGTGTAGTTTTCCATTAATTAAATTACCGTGTTCCGTACCATATGAAAAAAGAGTCGTATTACTTGGAGAGTTGGATGTCAATATTGCGTCTTCTGCATTTTGAAATACCACGCCCTTGTTTTGTTGAACGGATGTATACAGTTCGAGCTTTGTCTTCAATACTCCTTCAAAACTCAAAAAGCCCTCCAAATGCGCTTTACCAATATTGGTGATAATTCCATGCGTCGGTTCGGCAATTAGAGATAGTTCCTCGATGTCTTTGAATTTGTTAGCCCCCATTTCAATAATGGCTAGTTCATGGTTATGATCAAGTCCAAGCAAGGTTAATGGAACCCCTATGTGGTTGTTTAAATTCCCTTGAGTGGCCAAAATATTGTATTTCTTGGAGAGAACAGCAGCCATTAACTCCTTCGTACTGGTTTTACCGTTGCTGCCAGTAATACCAATTATGGGAATGTTAAACTGTTTTCTATGATAATTTCCGAGTTGTTGAAGTGATTGTAGGCAGTCGTCTACATGAATTAAACGAGGGTCGGATTGATCGCTTATTTCGTCAACCATCGCAAATTTTGCTCCTTTTTCAAGCGCCTGTAAAGCAAACTCATTGCCATTAAAATTAGCACCTTTTAAGGCGATAAAAAGAGAATTCGGCTGAATATTTCTTGTGTCCGTACAAACACCGCTCGACAATTTAAATTTTTCGTAAATCTGCTTCATTTCTAATCAAAAAAAAACCCCGACGAATCGGGGTTTAAATATATTTAAAAAAAGTTTATCTTCTTTTCTTTTTCTCATTGTTCAATCCAACTGGTGAACCAATTCTATCCATTGCACAGCGGAAACCAATAGTACTCATTGAACGATCTTCATCTAAGAAACGACGTTGACCTCCAACTAACCAGTATGCTCTATCTTTCCAAGAACCACCTTTGTATACTCTTGATTTATCAGAAATCAAGGTAGAAGGCCATGAAGCTCTATTGTTGTTTGCTTTCATTGCACTACCATCTAAACCGTACTCTTCATACTCCGTTTGGTACATTACGAAGTTAGGGTTTTGAATTGCATCGTTAATGTTATTACGAGTCTTTTCATTGTCGTAATATATAGAACTTTCTAAGTCACCATCAAGGTAATCGTTATAGTCATCTTTACGATAATTCAAACGTCCGATGTTTTCTTCCTCCGTTACATTTCGGTATTTTAATTTACCAGGCGTTTCAATAATGAAAGCAGTAAACCCTTCACGTAACATAGAGATGATTTCGAAAGCATACTCTTCGCCGTCTGGACCTTGACGTAATTCGTCAGCAAAAATTCCATCGAACAACTGATCTTGAATTATTGCAGATGCTTCAGTATCGTATTTGTCATTTTTGTAAGCGATAGCTTTGTCGATAACTTCATTGATTTTTCTCATTAAAGAGATTTCAATAGAATCTTTTACATTACCGTGTGACGTATAGAATGGGTCTGGAGCATATCCTTTTTTCACTGGATTACGAGACATAACTTGTTTCGCTAAACCTTGTGCAATAATTGTGTCATTAGGATCGTGTTCTTTCGCTGAAATTCTTTGGAATCTGATACGTTCAAATTCATTCAAATATTCTTTCATACCGTGAACGTCGTATGATACTTGAGCATTTTTCAAATCGATAACACCTTCGTTGTTCAGTAATTTTGTTTTGAAAACATTTCCACGGAATGGACGGAATTCATCAAAATCTTCAGATGATAAAGGACGGTAAACATCCATTACCCATTCTGATACATTTCCAGCCATATTGTATAAACCGTAATCGTTTGGCCAATAAGACTCAACTGGTGCCGTAACATCAGCTCCATCATTCAAGGCTCCTGCAACACCCATGTAATCTCCACGACCACGAACGAAGTTTGCACGAATAGCACCACGTACTTCTGGATCTTCTTGACGAACGAAGTGACCATCCCAAGGATAAACACGACGATCAGTAATCAATTCAGAACCTTCAATTAAGTTTCCAATCAGACCGTAGTAGGCAAACTCCCACTCAGCCTCTGTAGGTAGACGGTAGCGCGGCAAAAGCACACCATCTTCCATGCGCACCAAACGTTTACCTAATCTTTTACCATCTCTGTTTGATGGGTCTAAGTCAGTTACATTCTTTTTGATTGCCTCTTCATACTGTCCTGCATAATAGGCTTCAGTATTAAAAGTAGCCTCGTCTCTTTGTTCAGCATTGTAATCTAAAATACCCTCGCGGATTAAGATATACTCATTCACACGGTCTGTTCTCCATTTACAGTAATCCGAAGCTTGTAACCAAGTTACACCAACAACTGGATAATCTCTATAGGCTGGGTGACGCAAGTAATACTCAACAAATTTTTCTTGAAAACCAAGAGGTGATCTCCAACAGTTGGTATCTGGCAATGCATTTTTAAATACCATCGGATACGTGTCGCCATAAGCTCTCTGAATCCAATACAAGTATTCTAACCAGTGAAAATTAGTTACTTCCGTTTGGTCCATATAAAAAGACGAAACAGTAACTCGCGCTGCTCTGTTATTCCAATCGAACATTACGTCATTTTCAGACTGTCCCATTGTAAATGTACCACCTTCAACTAAAACCAATCCTGGCCCAGTTTCTTGGTCAATAAATGGCACCTTCTGGAATCCACCATTGTTCGGATTGTTATAATCCCAACCGGTTGTATTCGAGGTCTCTCTTGAACAAGAGGTAATCAAAGCTGCACCTATAATTGCAGTGAATAAAAAATGGGTAAATTTCATTCGTTTCTTGTTTTTGGTCATAATGATTGAAACTTTCAACCTACAAATTTAATCTTTTCATGATACATTCGACAAAGTGCTTGATTTTTTTACTCAAATAAAAATTTAACACACTCAAACGAGTCACTATTATTAAAGGTTGTAAGTGCTATTACGTTCATATAATTGTATTCGTTACAAAAAGTTACAACTTTGTAAAAATATTTTTATTGATTGTACGTTACGTCTGTGTATGAATTGGATTTCTCGGTTATTTACTTTTTCTTTTTTTGCAACATTTGTGCTGTTATTCAGCAGTATTGAATTTGGTTATGGTCAAACGGATTGGTCCATAAAAGTAAATTGGAATGCTCCTTTATTAGCGAAAAAGAAAGGGGTTGATGTTGTGGTGCCTAATGTAGATTTTGGTGGTTTTCAAAATAATAAATTGATGGTGCAGTTTGTTAAGGATTTGGAAGGGAAAAGTCGTGAAACTTTAAGCTTGAAAAGTTTTAACTCTGAGCCAGCTAGCGCTTTAGATCTGAAATACTTGAAAGAGGAGAATCTCGTTGTGCCGGATAAGCCGGAGTTCGATTTGTCTGTAAAAAATGCCTCGGGAAAACCGAAAGCAATAGCTGTTTTTTTTCCATACTTTAAAGAGAATGGTCAGATTAAAAGAATAACCCAATTGGATTTGGAATTAACTAAATCCGCCACTAAGTCAGAGATTTATGCCAAGAGTTTTGCGGCTAACTCTATTTTACAAACGGGTAAGTTTTATCGCATAGCGGTTACTTCTGACGGGATATACAAATTGGACAAGAAGTTTTTAGAGGATTGTGGTTTTTCTACTTCAAATTTAAACTCGAATAGTATTCATGTATTCGGTAATGCTCAGGGTATGCTTTCTGAAAATAATTTTGATTATCGCCCAGACGACCTTGTGAATAACGCTCTATTTGTGGTAGATGGCGGTGACGGAATTTTTAATGGAAACGATTATGTTTTGTTCTATGCACACGGTCCAAATAGGTGGCAAGCGAATGGTACCAGCGACTTTTCACGATTAACAAATGTATATTCTGACGAGTCTTATTATTATGTGCACATCTCAGCTAATGTTGCCCCAAATAGAATTCAAGATTTACCAGTAGAAACGCTCACTCCCAATAAAACAATTTCAACTTATAATTCTCGCTCTCACTATGAAGTTGATACGAAAAACTTAGTTTCTGGAGGAAAAAGGTGGTATGGAGATGTGTTTGATGTTCAATTGACAAGATCTTATTCTTTCGGTTTCCCGAATGCGCCAGTAGGAGCCAAAGCAACTTTGAAATATGGCTTTGCCTGTACTCGTGTTAGTGGAAATCGGTTGATTATCAAAAATGGTGCGCAGGAGTGGATCAATACCGCAGCTTCTACATCGGATGATTTTATGCGTTTTGAAGGGACAACTAATCAAATATTGAATAGCACCTCCGTAAATTTATCCGTCACTTTACAAAGAGCAAATGCTTCAGTAGTTGGGTATTTAGATTATCTGACTTTAGTAGTGGAGCAAAATCTAACCTTAGTTGACAATAGCCTTGCTTTTCGATCACTCAATAGCGTAAATATTGGAGCTGTATCTCGTTTTAACATGACTTCGGCAAATGCTTCGACCATTGTTTGGGATATCACCGACCGCAATAACGCTCAAAGAGTAACAACAAATTTTTCAGGAACAGAACATTCATTTGTCTTAAAAACCGATACGCTTCGGGAGTTCGTTGCATTTATTGGTAGTAATTTTCCTGCGCCTGTTAGAAAAGGTGAGTTGTTGAACCAAAATTTACATGCTTTACCTCAAACGGATTTTGTGATTCTAACTCCCCCACAGTTTATTGAACAAGCTAGTCGTTTAGCGAATTTGCACAGAAGTGAAGGTTTACTGGTTCATGTGGTAACGCCTCAAGAGGTTTATAATGAGTTTTCATCAGGAATGCAAGATCCAGTTGCAATCCGTCAATTTATGCGGATGTTTTACACCAGAGGATTGCAAAATAACTCCCGTTTACCCAAGTATTTATTGATGTTTGGCGATGGGATTTATGATCCGAAGGGTCGCGTAAGTGCTGCTAATTATCTAATCACTTATCAAGTAGATAATTCGGAGTCATACATTGATGCACTTGTTTCGGACGACTTTTTTGGTTTTTTAGATGATAATGAGAGTTTTAGTTTGAGCGATCAATTGGATTTAGGGATTGGAAGGTTGTTGATTTCTAACACTACAATAGCCAAGCAACAAGTTGATAAGATTGAACATTACATGAAAAACGGATCGGAATTATATTCAAATCCGGGAGATTGTGACTGTCCTATAGGCAGTACAACGAATACTTTCGGTGATTGGCGCACCCGTTATGTGCAGATAGCGGATGACCAAGAAAACGGATATTTTATTACTCAAGATATTGAGCCACAAGTTGCCTTTGCTCAAGCGAGACAACCGGCTATGAATCCCGATAAAATTATATTGGATGCTTATCAACAAATTTCAAATGCTGGTGGACAAAGGTATCCAGATGCAGTGGATGCTATAAATGATCGTATTCGACGAGGGGCTTTAGTAATTAATTATGTGGGACATGGAGGAGAAGTAGGTGTAGCCGAAGAAAGGGTAATTACTGTTCCACAAATATTAGATTGGAAAAATAGTAATGCTTTGCCCTTGTTTGTCACTGCTACTTGCGAGTTCACGAAGTATGATGATCCTACCAGAGTTTCAGCGGGTGAATGGGCCTCATTAAACCCAAAAGGGGGAGCGATTGCATTAATGACCACGACTAGGTCTGTGTATTTTTCGGTGAATACAGAAACTGGAAAATCCTTTTTTAAAAATGTATTTAATCGCGATTCGGATTCATTATCGCCCTCTTTCGGTGAGATTATCATGAGTACAAAAAATGGAATTACAGGTTCGGGTGAAAACAAAAGAAGTTTTACCCTTATTGGAGATCCTGCCCTGCGTATTGCAATGCCGCGCTTGAATATGAAAATGGACAGCGTTTATAGAGAAGGTTCCATTGGAAAATTAGACACCATTCGTGCGCTTGACAAAATAACAGTAGTTGGGCATATAGAAGATGTCAACGGAAATTTAATGAGTAATTTTCAAGGAGTTGCCAGTCCGACTGTATTTGATAAACCCAAAACATTCTATACACTTGGTCAGGACGGAGATTCTCCCGTTTTGCCTTTTACGCTTCAAAAAAACGCGCTCTATAAAGGTAAAGCAACGGTTGAGAATGGTTATTTTAAAATGACTTTTATAGTTCCTAAGGATATCGACTATCAATTTGGAAAAGGTCGATTGAGTTTATATGGAAACAATTCTTCAACCGACGCCTTTGGAGTGAACACAGAATTTATTGTCGGTGGTGTAAATCCAAATGGGATAGAGGATAAAGTTGGACCGGAAACGCAGCTGTTTATGAACGATGAAAACTTTGTTGACGGTGGAATTACAGATGAAACCCCTTTGTTTATTGCTAAAATAAAGGATGAAAATGGAATCAACGCAGTCGGCAATGGAATTGGCCATGACATTACTCTTGTTTTGGATGACAAAACAGACGCGCCATATGTTTTAAATGAATATTATCAAGCGGGATTGGATAGCTATCAAGAAGGCCGTGTTGAGTTTAATATGCCTAAAATAAGTCCTGGAGATCATACATTAACTTTTAAAATTTGGGATGTAAACAACAATTCTTCGCAACATAGCATTCGTTTTACAGAGAAAGAAAAGGAAAAGCCTGAACTGGCGCATGTACTCAACTATCCAAACCCTTTCACCACGAAAACAGAGTTCTTTTTTGAGCACAACCAAGTAAACTCGTCATTAGAGACTCAGATTCAAATTTTCACCGTGTCGGGTAGATTAGTAAAAACAATAAATAAACTGGTCAATACCTCTGGGTTTCGTTCCGCTGGAATTCCTTGGGATGGTAAAGACGATTTTGGCGATCAACTGGCAAAAGGTGTTTATATTTATAGACTCTCCATTCGAAATATGGAAGGCGAAACGGCAGAACAAATAGAAAAATTGGTTATTTTAAAGTAAATTATAAAATAAAAACTTGTCATTTACGTATATTTGGCGACTCGAACAGAAAACATGTATAAACAATTCATAATCACAATTTTCTCGACAATTTCATTATCCTCATTTGCTCAACCAAATGGTTCAGGAAATGGTGTCGGACAGAAAGATTTGCAATTAAATGCAATCACAACTGCTCTACCATTCATGTCTATAACTCCCGACAGTAGAGCTGGAGCGATGGGAGAAGCAGGTACAGCTTTAGACGGTACTTCCTCTTCGATCTATTGGAATACTTCGTCCTTGATCTTTGCCAAAGAAAGAACAGAAATAGGCCTTTCTTATGTTCCTTGGTTGCGTCAGTTGACCAATGATATTCATTTGTCGTATTTATCGGGCTATCATCAAATTTCCGATCGTCACGTTTTTGGTGGAGCAATTCGTTACTTTAGTTTGGGAGAAATCACCTACACGACAGAAGATGCTCAAGTGATAAGAGAGGACAAACCGAGTGAGTTCGAATTAACAGGTGCTTATGGGTTTAGATTGTCGGAAAGATTAGCAATTGGCTTAAATGGTAAGTTTGCCTACTCTGATTTAACAGGAGGAATTACGCAGGGTGGAATTATTTCTAAACCAGCCATTGCAGGTGCATCTGATTTATCCTTGACTTATTATAATGAAGATGCCCGCTACGGGAAAAAAAATGGAGCCTATACTTTTGCAGTAACATTGAATAATATTGGGAATAAAGTTTCTTATTCTGAAGTAAATACACGTGATTTTATTCCAATGAACTTGAAGATAGGTAATGCCTTGAAAATAGAGTTAGACAATTATAATTCCTTGACATGGTCGACGGATTTTCAACGACTTTTAGTGCCAACACCTCCAATAATTGTAAACAACGAAATTAAAGCGGGAAGAACTTCTGATGTAGGTGTAATTGCTGGATTGATGCAATCCTTTTACGACGCTCCAGGTACTCCTGTGAAAGATGAGTCAGGAAATATTGTAACGAATCCTGATGGAACCTATCAGATTCAAAAAAATTCCAGATTGAAAGAGGAATTAGCTGAAATTAATATTGCAACTGGTTTCGAGTATTGGTATAACAATCTATTGGCTATTCGCACAGGTTTATTTTATGAAAGTAAAGCAAAGGGTGGTCGCCAGTTTATGAACCTAGGTTTTGGTTTGAAATACAACAATTTGAATGTTGATATGTCCTACCTTTTGGCCATTGGCAACAGAAATAGCCCTTTGGCAAATACGCTTCGTTTTACTTTCCGCATAGTATTGGGGAATAAAAAAGGAGAGTAAATGGATGTCCGAATCGGATTTGGAGTAGATGTGCATCGCTTGTCTGAAAATCATGATTTGTGGATAGGAGGAAAGCGCATTGAAAGTGATTTAGGTGCAGTTGGTCATTCTGATGCTGATGTGCTCCTTCATGCTATTTGTGATGCACTTCTAGGAGCTCTTAATCTCCGAGACATAGGTTTTCATTTTTCCGATACAGATCCACAATACAATGGTATAGACAGTAAAATATTGCTGGTTCAGGTCTATCAATTAATAAAAGATAAAGGTTATACAATTGGAAATATAGACTGCACTGTGGTTCTTGAAAAACCAAAAGTAAATCCACACATCGAAGAAATTCAAAAAATTATTGCCGAAATTCTCGAGTCAGAAATTGACCGTATTTCGATAAAAGCCACAACACACGAAAAAGTCGACTCATTTGGTGAACGAAAAGCAATAAAAGCATATTGTGTAGCCTTATTGACAAAAATTAATGGCTAGATAAAAGGATTAATTAATTTTGCGGGATTCGCATCAATAGGTAAAAAAAATGAAAATCAATCCAGAATACAATTCAAAAGAAAAGTTACTTAATTTATACAATAAACCTTTGCTAGAATTGGTTTTTGAGGCTGCTACAGTACACAGAAAGTTTCACAATCCGAGAGAAGTTCAAATGTCTTCTTTATTGAGTATTAAAACAGGTGGCTGTCCGGAAGATTGTGGTTATTGTCCGCAAGCTGCACGTTACCACACGGATGTTGAAGCGCATAAATTAATGTCGGTTGAAACTGTTATTGAACAAGCTAAAAATGCCAAAAACAACGGTTCGTCAAGATTATGCATGGGAGCTGCTTGGAGAGATGTTCGCGACAATAAAGATTTCGATTCTGTGATTGAAATGGTACAAGCAGTCAATGACCTCGATATGGAAGTATGCTGTACTTTGGGAATGTTGAATGAAGATCAAGCCGTTCGTTTAAAAAATGCTGGTTTGTTTGCTTATAATCACAATCTTGATTCATCTCCTGATTTTTATAAAGACATTATTTCAACCAGAGAATATGAACAAAGGTTGGATACTATAGGAAATGCTAGAAAAGCAGGAATTTCTGTTTGTTCTGGTGGAATTATAGGGATGGGTGAAGCCATAGAAGACCGCGTTGGTTTATTGTGGAGTTATATGCAAATGGAAAATCCGCCAGAATCTATTCCAATCAATGCATTGGTGGCTGTTGAAGGAACTCCTTTGGCCGATCAAAAACCTATCGAACAATGGGAAATGATACGCATGGTTGCAACCACGCGAATTGCTTTTCCTGAAACAATGGTTAGACTTTCTGCTGGTCGTACTAAAATGTCAATGGAAGGTCAGGCTTTGTGCTTCATGGCAGGTGCCGGTTCTATTTTTGCAGGCGATAAATTGCTAACAACGCCAAATCCGGAGTTTAATGAGGACAAAGAAATGTTTGACATTTTAGGTTTGATAACGAAAGAACCTTTTGCCAATGGCGAAAAGCCAGTTTCTAAACCGGACGAAAAAATTATCGAAAGAAAACGAAAAGAAGCGGAAAGAGCAGCCCAAATAGAAGCAAATAGAGGTACTAAAGTGGAAGGTTTTGAACCAAGAAAAGTAGTGTCAGAGAATAATTAATCCGCAATGGATCAAAAACTGATTGATAAATTAAACAAAAGAAAATTAGAGGGAACCTTGCGTTCCCTTTCTTTTGCCCCAGATTTTATAGATTTTTATTCAAATGATTATTTGGGTAAGGCTACTATCGAATTTCCAACGAATATTAAAGGCTCTAGCGGTTCTCGATTGATATCTGGTCATTCAGAGAATCATCAAATTCTCGAAAACGAGATTGCTGATTTTTTTCAAGTCCAATCTTCTTTGTTCTTTGAATCGGGATTTAGCGCCAACTTGGGGTTCTTTTCCTGCGTGCCACAGCGTGGAGATTTGGTTCTTTTTGACGAAGAATGCCACACCAGTATTAAAGATGGCTTACGCCTAAGTTTAGCTGATAAAAAATCGTTTCGTCACAATGATTTGGATCATTTAAATCAACTGCTAGAAAAAAAACAGAAAGGTGTTTATGTTGTAATTGAATCCTTATACTCTATGTCTGGCACCCTTGCTCCAATTACAGAAATTCTTGCATTGGCGGAGAAGTTTGGAGCCTCTGTGGTTATTGACGAAGCACACGCATCAGGTATTCTTGGAGAAAATTTTAAAGGGGTATCCATTGGGTTAAATCATCCTTCAATTTTGGCCAGAATAATCACTTTTGGTAAAGCATACGGGGCAAGTGGTGCGGTTATTTTGAGTTCTAGTCAAATGCGTGAATATTTGATTAATTTTTGTCGGACATTTATATATACCACAGCTGCCCCAATCAGTTTGATAGAAAAAGCTCTTCATCAATTAAAGCATCCCAAAAGTGAAGACTTGAGCCGACTAGCCGAAAATATTGAATATTTCAAAAATGAAACTAAAAGTTGGAAGTGTCAATCTGACAAATGTTCTCCAATTCAAATGATTCATTTTGGATCTCGAGCCAAGCTATTAAATTGCGCTCAACTTCTTGCTGGTAAAAAAATCTCTTGCAAACCGATTTTTGCCCCCACAGTTAATGAAGAAAATGAAGGAATGAGAGTTAGCCTGCATTCATTCAATACCAAGGCAGAAATTGATGTTTTGATTGCTATTATTGAATCTTGCTTGTAACACACCCAGTAATTTTTTGAAACAAATGGAAAGTTAAAGTGAATGCCTTTCAAGATGGATTCTAAAGATTTCGTTTCACAGAAAATTGTAATCCACCACTGTATAAAAAAGTTTTATTATTTGATTTTTCTATACTGTTTATCCCCGCTTCTAATCGAACACCAATATTTGCACTCCATGCAGTAGACAAGAAAAACTCTATGTTGGTTTGAAAGAAGGGAAGTGCTGCTAAACGACTGAATCCACCGTTTTTAAAGTTTTGATTGTATTCTTTTGAACCATCAAAATTGGTGCGAATAGCGACGTTTTTTTGCCTTAAAAATTTAGCAATAATTAATCCTCCACCAAAGGTTATAGCGGAGCGATTTTTCTTTTTTAAACAGTAATCAATACCTAGTGGAAAATCAATAAATTGATATAAAGTTTTGGATTTTAAAGTTTTAATATCGTTTTGTACCAATTCATTGTCGGGTGTGGTTGGAGCCATTGAAAAACCTCTTATTGAGAATATTGCTCCTGAACTAACCGACCAAGATTGATTCATTTGATAGTGCATTGTCAAACCACTTTGAAAGCCAGCAAGTAACACTTCTTCTGAATCTCGCATTTTTTTTACAAACTGATTTTTAGGTTCGAAAACGAGAAGTCTGTAATTCGCAGTCGGGGCAATAATAAATCCTAAAGCCCACTTATTGATCTTTTCGGGTGGTTGACTAAATAGACCACCCAAAACACCTAAAGTGAAAACGATAAGGCAGCATATTTTAATGAGCATCTTCGAAATATTTACGCATTATTTCTACGCCTTCTGTATGAACCATGGTTGTCCCTAGTTTCGGCATGATGCCTTTTTCTAATTTAGGCATTACATGAGAAATATGCGGTCCTAAACCCATGTTACTAAATGAAGTTTGATATAAAAAATTAATGTTTTCGTGACTCGCAAAACCATTGGGATTATGACAATGGGCACAATTCACCTCCAAATAAGCTCGAGCTCTAACTTCATCCGTCAAATTTGAATTAGAATAATCAGGTAAAGAAAAAATGTTTTCAGAATTGACAGGGTGTAATTTATTCAATTGAACAAAATAGTCTAACTGATTAACCTCCTGTGAGTTGATTGTAATTGTGCGATTCAGGTTTTGGGGTTTTAAACCTAAAGGAATTGTTTTCTTATCGAAATTATGGCAAGTAACGCATTCTGAATTGTTTGGTATTTTATAAGCAGTAAATTTTGATTCACCATTTTCATTGATCCAACTTACATTGCGTGTATACCCTGAACTTATAAGGTTGGCTTCAGTCTGTTCTTTATTCCAAAGATAAGTAGCGACTTGCCACGAGTCTTCGGTTTTTACTAATAAACGTGTCTCAATAATTTGTTTTCCTTTGGAGGGAGCACGTTTGTCTTTAAAGTAATAGAACGTTTTTACCAAAATTGTGTTCAATGGAAACTCTATGTTTTGGTCGTCTAATACTCTCAATTTTGCATCGTTCGGCAGGAATATAAGTCTTTGTTTTTCTGCGTAATCAGTGAACAAAGAGGACGAAAGTTCATAATTCTGAAAACTGGAATTTGGATTTAAATCAGTAGGATTTCCGCTATAAATATTCCACTCACTTAATAAGCCGGGAAATGGATACGTGCTCATTTCTTCAAGAAGTTTTTTCTTACATGAACCCAAAAAGAACAAAGTAACTATCAATGCAAGAAAGTAATACTGCTTATTCACGGGTAACGAAGTCAAAATTTCACATTTTATAATTGTTCGAATATATGAAAACAAGTCATGTGGGAGTGTTAAAACTCTGGTAATCCGTTCTTTTTAACATCTCAAAGGAGTGAGTTTATCATGAAGGGATAATAGGTTTAGAAGGTGAATTTTTCACAGTTTTGCGCGATTCGGTCCATAACCTCACGAACTTTAATTAATTCGTCATCGCTAATCCCTTCTAGTGCGATAGACCTATTTTCTAGAATCAATGGCAACATCTTATTCATAGTTTTTATCCCTGCCCTTGATATTTTTAACTCTGTTCTGCGTCGATCTTTTAAAGAAACCTCCCGATGCACATATTTGTTTTTCACCAATAAATTCAGCATTCTGGTCACCGAAGCACTATCTTTAAATACTTTTTCAGCGAGTTCATTTTGGGTACATTCAGGATTTGTTTCCAATGTTTTTAAAATGGTCCACTGGTCTATTGTAATTTCAATTTTTGCCTTTCTAAAACGGTTGAGAGCCAAATGTCGATAAGAGCGGAATGCTTTGTCTATTTTATAAAAAAGGACGTTGTTTAATTCATTCATGAGATTAATATTGAAAAAACACTTTAGTTAAAAAACATTCATTTCGAAGAAAAAGTTCCCTTTATTAAATTTCTCTTTTTAAAAAGGAGTTTTGAAATAATAGAAAAATGGTCAGTTTCAACCGACCATTTTTCATCAAATTTCAGAGTATAATTAATTTAATTTATCAGACTTTTCCCTAGCTTCTGACATGATTTTATCGGCTTTCGCTTCAGCTTCTTTCTCAATTCTTTGCGCTTTTTCTTCCGCTTCTTTTTTGAGTTTATTGGCTGCAATTTCAGCTCCTTTTTTCTTAATCGGATTGCTACCAGCTTCAGCGATTAATGCATCGCCTTGTTTCGCACCTTCCGCACGCGTTGCATCGGCTAGTTTTTTAGCTTCCGCTTTAACTTTGTCGGCTTGTTTTTGGGCATCCGCTAATATTGCTTGTCGTTTGGCATTTAAATCTTCTTTAACATCATTCACTTTATCCTTGGCGATGTTTTTAACAGAATCTACGCCCTTGTTTAAAAGATCTTTCCCAGTATTCACCAAATTGTCTTTCAGATTGCCTGAAGCCTTTAAAAGGGCCTCCTTCATGTCTGTAGTGATTTTTGGATCGCTAACTTTGCCTAAAAGATTTACCTTAACTGGAATTACTGCAGGTAGTGAACCGACATTTAACTTAGGAACTACGTTATTGACCTTGCTCATTGCATTTTCAGCCAATTGAATCATACTTGCTGGAATTTCTTCTTTCGGTATGTTCATTAATAAATCGTAATTAATGTCTTGATCAAAAGAGGTATAACCATGAATGTTGGTCAATATTTTCCCCATTTTTACATCAAAAGGTTTTAGGTTTACTTTTCCATCTACAAAGGTGAAGAAGGCTTTTACGTCATTTAGCGTTTGGGTTTTGAGCTTCGTCATTTTAAGCGCTTCACTTATTTTTTCCAAAGGTTTAAATCCACTGATTTCAATGGCATTGGTAAATAAATCACCATTCCCCGTCAAACTGCTGAAAATTGGTTCTAATGATGGCTTAAGCGCGCCTTTCATAGCAAAGTTGGACGATATGTTTCCTTTGGCATACTTCGCAATAGGGGCCATAGTTTCTATGCTCGTAAAGTTTTTTACTAATTCTGGAATACTGATGTTTTTCAAATTGTATCCTAAATCAATGGCAGGTTTATCTGGATTCACACTACTATAGCTTCCATTTAATCCTATGTTACCTCCAAGCATGTTCATATTTACGTCGTTCATACTAGCAACTTCGTCCTTAACGCGCACCATACCGCGCACATCTGTTATGTCCATTCCATCGTATTTCATTTTACCGATTTTAGTATTCAGTAAAAAGTCAACATTTCCAGGTATTAGCAATGGTTCACTGCTTTCTTCTGCTGGAGTAGAGGTTTCCGAGCTCTCCGTCGTTGTCGTTGTTTCTGTACTGGATCCCATCAATTGATTTAAATCCAAGTTAGCGGAAGTGAAGTCAAATTGTCCTTTTAATAACTCGTCTCTAAAAGCATAACCCAAGTAGTTGTCTATAGTTCCAGAAATTTGAAAGTCAGAAACGCCCATTTTTGCATTCATTTCTTTCAAAGACAGATTTTTAGGTGAAAAAGCAAACAACATGGTTGAAATGTTCACTGGCTCAGGTAAATCAGGTGATTTATAAAGCATGTCCATTAGTTTTAAAGTACCTAATGCTTCAAACTCTTCATATTTTTCTGTTTCAATAGCACTCAATCGTCCGTTTAAATGAACGTCTGCATCTAATTTTCCACTATAACTCTCACCTTCAGCCATAGGCATTACTTTTCCTAAAGAACCGAGATCAACCTTCGCAACTATATCCGATTGAATCAAAGGATCCGTCATAGGGTTGCGCATTTTTAACGTCGCGTCCAATACGTTTCCAACAAAGTCAGCATGAAACTTAGTAACATCCAAAGTCATTAAGTCCATGTTTTCTCCACCTTTAAAAGTGGAGCCTGCTTTAAGAACAATATTATTGATTGTACCAGGTACATCTGGATATTTGATCGAGGCATTGTCTACATTTAACTTAAAATCCCAACCGGGCATGCTTTTCTCGTCCATTCTTCCAGCCACCTTGCCATTCATAGCTAGATTTCCTTTTGTAATCATACTTTCATAGCCACTTTGATAGAAGGTGGGAATCAGAGAAAGGAAATCTTTAAATGTAGCCTTAGATGCGTCTAAGGATAGATCCATTTGGTCATACCCTTCTAACATTTCATAAAAACCATTCAATCCAAACTGTAAGTTGTTCAGTTTGAAAACGTTTTCCTTTAGTATAAATTTGCTGGTTTTCTCAGTAAACTCCATTTTCAGGCCGACATCTGCTTCTGTTTTTACTTTGCTCAAATAGCTCAAACCTTCCATTTCATAGGTCAACTCGTCCATAGAAGTAAATGTTTCGAAGTCAATAATGTCAGCCGTTAAGTCCCCTTTTCCTTCATGGTTTAGGTTTTTGATCGAGGCGTACATATCTCCTTCTCGATCGTCATATTCAATATTGGTATTCGAAAGCACGTATTTTTGAAGGCTCATTTTGAAATTTGAATCATCTTCAGGCTCCTCAACGGTAGTTGTATCAGGAATCGTAATATCATAATTCGCCTTGCCATCTTTAAGTACTTTTACATTGATATCTGCACCATCCAAATAAATACCGCGGATTGCAATTTTATCACCCGATATAACATCCCAAAGTTTTACTTCGGCTCTAATGTTTTTCGCATTGATTAAGTCCGTCCCTTCAAAATCGCCAGTTCCAGCAATTTTGGTGTCGAAAAGTTGAATAGTCAAATTGGGAAAGGTTTGAATAAATGTTAAATCAAAATCCCCAATATCCACCTTGGCTGTTAAACTTTTGTTGGCCTCTTCAAGTACCATGTCTTTTAATTTATCTTTAAATAAGATCGGAATTAAAATTGCGATTATGAGAAGTAACAAAACACCTAATCCTGACCACTTCAAGATTTTTTTAACTAAATTCTTTTTCTTTTTTTCCATATAGTTCATTTCAGTTGTTCGCGTTAATTGCGATATTTGTTTTTCATCCATCGAATTGAAAACAGTATAAAAGTAATGGAAAAACTCAAAATTATTTGCACCCTTTTGGGATTCTTAACAGTTGAAGCAGTTTCTGCTCAAATTGTAGTAGGTGGTGAAGAAAAAAAAAACGAAGAAGAGAAGAAAATAGAATTGGTAGATTTAGATCAAAATGAAAATGCATCTGAGAATTATAATTCACTTACTTTTCATTTCAATCGTTCTCGAACTTTTAGGAGTTTAACAGTAAATGAAGGCTTGTTTGGAGACTCTCTTCGAGATCGTGCTAAAGAGAAACCGCTCAATACTTGGAGTTTTGGGCTAGGTTATCAAACCAAAATTTCTAAATCTGTGTTTTTTGGTGCAGGTTTACATTTGTTGCAAAACGGAGAACAATTTCAATTGGAAGAACAACCGGATACTGCCTATTCATACGTCATGTTATACCGTTATACGGCCATGCCTTTGTCTTTAGAGTATCGATATGGGAAAGCCATACAATTGGTTGGAACTGCGGGTATTGCACCTTCAATGTTTTTAAATGCTACGAAAATCATAAATGCGACCGATTCAAATAAAGTAGAAACTACTGAAACGATAAAGATTAAAAGTGGCTCACAAGAGTATAATGCTTTTGTGGTTTCTGCATTCGTAGGTATAGGTGTAAACATTGCCTACTCAGCGAAATGGAGTCTTTATATTCGACCAGAATATCGCTTTCAAATCAATAGTTCTTATTCCAAAACGAGTCCATACATCCATAAATCAAATGCTTTTGGCGTCTCATTTGGTTTGAATTATATTTTA
>JAHKAT010000091.1 GCA_018825925.1 Bacteroidota bacterium
TATTTGATAAGTTAGATGAAACAAGAGTTCAAAAATTGATGCACTTAGTTTCCAAGTCTAATTTTGGGCAAGTAATGGTAACTGATACAAATCAGGAGAGATTAAAGGATGTTTTTCAAAATATAAAAGTGGATATTCGTTACTTTGTTGTTGAAGATAATTCAGTTGAAAATAAATCAGCAAAATAGTTTCGGAAATGAATAGAAAAAACAATGATGCTCCGCTAAAAGATTTGGTTGACAAACTCATGAAGGCTTACAATCTTGATGGGAGAATGAAGGAAATGAATATCGTTAATAATTGGGAACAGATTGTTGGTCCAGCAATATTTCGAAGAACTGAAAGCATTAAACTGAATAATAGGAAACTGATTTTAACACTTAAATCCTCCGTAATGCGGGATGAGTTAATTATGATTAAAACGGAGCTAATTCAGCGGGTAAATGAATTCGCAAAAGAAGAGTTGGTTGACGATATTTGGTTCAGTTAGCAACTCCTATCCGCAACTTTACCAGTTTAACCAAAAGTGCTCTTTTTTTTGAGGAAAGAATTAATTATTTTCTGTTTAGTGGTAAAGTTGCGGATACATTAAATCCTAGTTATTAAACTTATTCTAAACACCCATAAACTTTCATTGTTTCTCAACTAATTCGAGCTAGAATCTATCAAGAATAATTTGGGATCGATAAAAATTTCTTCCCAATTTTTAGGTCTTTGTGCATAGCTCCAATTGAAATTTGTAATTTTTTTATCTTTTGTTTCAATTTGATCCATAGGATAGAACTTGCCATCTGGTTGGTCTAAGTAGGTAATAGCTGTCACCTCACCTGAATCTAAATAAACCCTTAAATCGGAAGCGAACAAGCGATTCATACCCGTTCTTTTTATTATTGTAGCTGTATCCGACTTTTCGGTGCTTTCAGGGAAGTAAATTGTTTGCGCATTGCCGCTTACATCCGTTCTGTATATTTCATTGTTTTTAAAAAGAGCCAAAATATTTTTGCCGGCAACTTGATTAAAATAACTCCCCGTGTCTAGTTCAAAAATCGCACTTGAATTACGGTACAAATAGGCTCGATCAATTAAACTATCCTTGAACTGTACTTGAATAGAGTCGGCTTTTAATTCGCCCTTTTTTGTCCATAAAACAGGTGAATTATACATTTCTAAACGATCTGTTTGTCTAAAATAGGTGATGCTGTCGCATTGACCTTGAATATCTTTTTGATAAAAGCGAACACCGTAAAAACCTTTTAAACCAACAATTTCATTGGTTGAATCTGAAACCCCAAAAAGAGTGTCGGCATGTATAAAAAGGCTGTCTTTTTCTTGAAAAGCGTATGCATTTTTTGTAATAAACATTTGATAGGTAGAGTCATTTTTATACATATAATCTCCAAACAATGAAAACCGTTGAGTAGTATCATAGATCACAATGTTTCCGAAACCGATATAGGTTTTTTTATTGGGATTAAACAAAAGCGTATCACCAAAAATTTGTTGATTTTTTTTAAATATTTGAGCGTTTTTGGTAAGCTGGGCTTCTTCGGTATCAGTTTTATACCAACCGCGTTCACATTTTATTATTGTGGAGTCTTGAATTAATGTGGTTGGACCGAAAAAACTTATTTTTTTCTTTAGATAATTGTATTGTAATGTATCAGTAGTCATTACTGTTTCTTCTGACTTATATTCCACATTGGTTTTAAAGAAAAAATCCTTTTTTTCGGGATAGAAGTAGCCAATTTTACTTGTTAAAACTTCCTTATTGTAGTTGCTTTCAACCTTTCCACCATGGCGATAAATTGCTTTTCCTTCTTTTGCTTGATATTCTAAAGAATCAGTAGTTAATTTATACTCT
The DNA here is from genome assembly GCA_018825925.1 of Bacteroidota bacterium. Lineage (GTDB taxonomy): Bacteria > Bacteroidota > Bacteroidia > Flavobacteriales_D > Crocinitomicaceae > UBA2040. Next base: position 1,862 of record JAHKAT010000091.1, read on the forward strand.
TGATCGCGAGCCCTAACATTGCCCCAAAGAAAACCTACATCTCTATTTCCATCAAACCAAAGTGAATCTGAAAAAATATTAATAGAACCCTCTTTATTGATATGTACGTTTCCATACGCCTTAACGTAGTTCGTTTTTTGGAAATACACAGCAGAGTCACAATACATTGTGTTGCCTTGGTAAATGAAGCTAACATTCCCACCTAAAGAATGTATTTGCTTCTTTTCATCGAAAGACATGCGTTCCGAACCAGGCAGTAATTCCAAAATATTTTTTTGTGACCAGATGAAATCTGATTTCAAAAAAATTGCGCTCAAAACGAGCGCAACACAAAAAATATTTTGCTTAATTTTCAAATTACCTTGTTTGTAAAGTTTGAGTTCTGTCTGGCCCTACTGAAACTACAGTAATTGGTGTTTCCAATTTTTGTTCCAAATAATCAACATAATCTTTTAAAGCTTTTGGAGCCTCGGCGTATGAAGATAGTTTTGTCAAATCACATTTCCATCCTGGAATAGACTCCCAAACTGGTTGAATGTCCATATTTGCAATATCGTAAGGAAGAAAATCAATTTTTTCCCCGTCTACAATATAGTGTGTACATACTTTTATCTGATCAAAAACACTCAAAACATCCGCTTTCATCATAGACAATTCCGAAACACCATTTATCATAATGGCATATTTAAGAGCTGGAAGGTCTATCCAACCGCATCTTCTTGGTCGTCCAGTTGTAGCGCCAAACTCTCTTCCTTCAGCACGTATTGTTTCGCCATCAGCATCCTCTAATTCCGTTGGAAAAGGTCCAGATCCAACACGGGTGCAATACGCTTTAAATATACCGATTACATCTCCTATAGCACGGGGTGAAACTCCAAGTCCAGTACAAGTTCCGGCGGTAACCGTATTGCTTGATGTTACGAAAGGATAAGTTCCAAAATCGATATCTAACATTGTACCTTGCGCACCTTCTGCTAATATTTTTTTTCCTGACTTTAAAGCATCGTTCAAAAACTGTTCACTATCCACTGCCTTTAGGTTTCTTAGAACCTCGATGCCTTCCATCCATGGTTTCTCCAAAACGGAAAGATCGTATTCAAAACCATCGTAATGAGACAAGATACCTACATGTTTTTCAACTAATAGGTCATATTTCTCTTTGAAATTCGGTAAAAATATGTCACCAACGCGCAATCCATTTCTTCCTGTTTTGTCCATGTAGGTTGGACCAATGCCTTTAAGTGTAGAACCAATTTTATTGTTTCCCTTTGCTTGTTCAGAAGCAGCATCAAGTAGACGGTGGGTTGGTAGTATTAAGTGTGCTTTTTTGGAGATTACTAATCTACTTTTGATATCAATTTTAAATGGAGCTAACTTTTCAAGTTCTTTTTGAAAAATAACAGGATCAATTACTACACCATTACCGATTAAGTTAAGCACACCTTCTCTGAAAATTCCGGATGGAATGGTGTGTAAAACATGTTTAATCCCCTCAAACTCTAGAGTATGTCCAGCGTTTGGTCCGCCTTGAAAACGAGCGATTATATCGTATTTTGGAGTTAATACGTCGACTATTTTTCCTTTTCCTTCGTCGCCCCATTGTAGGCCTAAAAGTACATCTACTTTCGTCATTTGTTATTGGATTGAATTGTTTTTTCTACTTCTTCAATAGAAGTGTATATATTAAAAATATCTTGAACTCTTGTAATTTTGAAAAGTGTATTAAGATCGGAGTGCAAATTAACCAAAAAAGTGTCACCACCTTTAATTCTTGATTTTGTGAGACTTCTTATAAAAACATTAATTCCAGTGGAATTACAATGCTGAAGTTGGCTTAAATCGAAGATGATAAATTGAATTCCCGAATCTAATTCCATATCAACTCTGTCATTGAGCTGAATAGAATCTGCCTCATTGATTAATTTTCCAGACAATTGAAAAATTACTGAACTTCCTTGTTCGGTTATTTTAGATTCAAATGCCATTTAATTTATTCTTTTGGTTTATTTTTCTTCACTCCATAAAAATACAAGGAGTGATGTTGAATTTCAACTCCAAAAATCTCTTCTATAGTTGCTTTAATGTTTTGAATTCGTGGGTCGCAAAACTCTAAAACTTCACCAGTGTCTGTTAAAATAACGTGATCATGTTGTTTGCTTCCGTGAGCTTTTTCAAATTGGGAATTGGTAGTACCAAATTGATGTCTACGAACCAAATTACATGCGAGTAATAAATCTATGGTATTATATAGAGTAGCCCTGGAAACACGGTAATTATGATTTTTCATTTTGAAATAAAGCGCCTCTATATCAAAATGTCCTTCATAATCGTAAATTTCAGAAAGTATAGCGTATCGTTCCGGGGTTTTCCGGTGGCCGTTCTGCTCTAAATAAGCTGAAAATATATTCTTAACTGTTGCTTGTAAATCTTGATTAGACATGGTCAAAATTCAAAAGGCAAAAGTACTCTTTTTATTGGATTCATAGCTATTATTTATCAACAGTCATTCTATTGTTTGAATTCGTTGAAGTTTTAAAATATATGATTTTCGAATCTTTGGTTAAATTTCCCTTTGAATCTCTGACATATATTTCATGATATTTGTTTTTGTCTTTTTTATAAATAAGTGAAATTTCATTTTTAACTAAACGGTATTTCCCTCTAAATTTAACAATGTATCTTGTTGCTGGGTTACTTTCTGTGAATTTTAATCGACCAAAACAACCAATTTTCATTGTTAATCGATAGTAATTTTTAGCTTCCGTTTTCCCATCAGAAGATTCTCGATTCGCATTTGAGTTATTTAATAAATCTTTGTTGAATTGATAATTACCTTGTACGTCTGAATTTTTTAGACTTTGAGTTCTAGCTAGATTAAGATTGAAGCATATGATAAAAAGTAAGAAATACTTCGTATAATTATTTGGGGAGATAAGTATTGTGTTAGGTAGAATTTACATCCTAATAATACAATTGTTTTATAAAATACAATCAGCCAATTGTTAGTCATGACCAATTAGGATAGTTTTTGTACCTAAA
>JAHKAT010000092.1 GCA_018825925.1 Bacteroidota bacterium
AATAAAAGAAGTTAAACAAATTAATATATAACGATTATGCCAAGCGGTAAAAAGAGAAAAAGACATAAAATGGCCACGCACAAGCGTAAAAAAAGACTTAGAAAAAACCGTCACAAGAAGAAAAAATAATTTTTTTGAGATAAGGCTGGCTTCGGCCAGCAATTTTCTAACTTTTTTAAATTAGGCTTTCGTGAGTTTAGAACTAGTAGTAGACGTCCGTGAACAGGGCGTTTGGCTTGCTTTATTGCGTGATGGAAAGCTTATTGAAATTCAAGAACAGCAGGTTGAAACAGACTTTGCTGTTGGCGATATATATCTTGGTAAAGTAAGAAAGGTAGTCCCAAGTTTAAATGCGGCATTTGTTGATGTTGGGTTTGAAAAGGATGCTTTTCTGCATTACTTGGATTTAGGGCCGCAATTTGCGTCTCTCAATAAGTTCACCAAAGACACTCTAAAAGGCAATCAAAATGTAGCTGATCTTCTTTATTTTAAGTCTGAAAAAGACATAGATAAAGATGGTAAGATAACCGATGTGTTATCCGCTTCGGCTAATATTCTCGTACAGGTAGCCAAAGAACCAATTTCTAATAAAGGACCTCGTTTATGCTCCGAGCTAACATTAGCTGGGCGCTACTTGGTGCTTGTTCCTTTTTCTGATAAAATTTCAATTTCTCAGAAAATTAAAAACAGCGAGGAAAGATCGCGTTTGAAGGAATTGATGGAGAATATTAAACCAAAAAACTTTGGTGTTATTATTCGTACTGTAGCGGAGAATAAAAAAATTGAATTGTTGGATCAAGATTTAAAAAACTTGACCAATAAGTGGAAGGAAATGCATAGCAACCTGCGCAATTCTGCTCCACCAAAGCGTGTTTTGGGTGAAATCAATAAAACAACCTCGATTTTAAGAGATTTGTTGAATGCCGATTTTACAAATATTCATGTAAACAATAAAGAGGTTGCCGATGATGTTTCTGCATATGTGGCCGATATCGCTCCAGGAAGAGAAAAAATCGTAAAGCATCATGGTGATCAAGTGAATGTTTTTGAGAAATTTGGAATCAACAAGCAAATAAAAATGCTCTTTGGTAAAAAAGTTCCTTTAGCGTCGGGTGGTTACTTGATTATTGAACACACCGAAGCCATGCATGTGGTCGATGTCAATAGTGGTAACCGTAAGGGGGCCGAAGGACAAGAGAGCAATGCTTTGGCAACGAATGTGGAGGCAGCTGAAGAAATCGCTCGAGTTTTGCAATTGAGAGATATGGGAGGGATTATTGTTATCGATTTTATCGATATGCATACCCGAGAAAACAATAAGATTTTACACGAAAAACTGAAGCATTTCATGCAGTCAGATCGTGCTAAACACAATGTTTTAGCTCCTTCCAAATTTGGAGTGGTGGAAATTACTCGTCAACGTGTTCGACCAGAAACTGATATAAAAACATCAGAGGTTTGTCCAACTTGTAAAGGAACAGGTGAAGTACAAGCATCGATTTTATATGCTGAGGAAATAGAAAACAAAGTTAAATACTTGATGACTGAAAATTCTGAGAAGAAAATCATTCTAAAAGTACATCCTTATTTAGCTTCATATTTTACTGCTGGATTGCCATCTAGACAGTGGAAATGGTTTTTGAGACATAAAAAATGGGTGAAAATTGAAGAGGTAACTTCGTATCACTTATTGGAATATAATTTCACAAACGAAAAAAACAAAGTATTATCGCTCTGATGGATTCATCAGAGCGCTTTTATTCTCCTGAAAAAGTACTACTTAAAATGGAGTCGTGGTGTGCTTATCAAGATCGCTGCGAATTCGAGGTTCGAGAAAAAATAAAAAAATTCCAACTTTCTTTAGAAGATGAAACCGTAGTTATTGAAAAATTAAAGACAAATTTATTTTTTGATGATGCAAGATTTGTAGAATCTTACGTTTCTGGTAAATTTAGAATAAAACGATGGGGAAGATTAAAAATTCGCCAAATGTTAAATGCTAAAAGAGTAGATAAGAAATTGGTAGAAAGTGAGTTAGCTGCACTTGATGATCTGTTGTATTTGGAATGTATTGATTTTTTAATTGAGAAAAAGAATCGGTTGACCAACGAGAAAGATGCATGGAAAAAAAGGCAGAAAATAATTCAGTATGTTGCTAGTAGAGGCTTTGAAATTGATTTAATTCAAGATCGTTTGAAGCAATTTAAACCGGATTAATCAACTATAATTTTTTCGACAAGGTTTATCTCTTCTCCGAAGAAGTTAATATATTTTATTTTTAAGAAGTATACGCCGCTCACCTCAGGTACTTTGAAATTGAAGTAATTAAAATTACTTTGACTAGCTGTCCTTAAAAACTTTCCATCCAAGGAGTGGATTTCCATGCTTATGGTACCTTGAAAGGGAGTGGCAAGCTGAAAAGTTTGGGTAGAACCGGCTTTAACAGGGTTTGGATAAATACGGTAGTCTTCATTCACATTGTTTTGGAAAAACCTTTTTTGAAAATCAAATAAAAATAATCCATTCTGACGATCTGACACTAGTATTCGACCTGATTTAAATTGCGTAAACACTCCCCATGCGCCATTCATTTTGAAAGGGTTATCGGTTGAGTAGGTATTATAAAAAGCTACTTCCTTTACTCCAGCTCCACGATAAGAATAAACACGCAAACCTTCGTTGTAATAGGCCACATAAATAAATTCGTTATCAATCATTATGTTGTGAGGAACACTTCCATTATTGAAATTGGTGCCGAAGTAATTGGTTATTTTCCAATCGCCATTTTCATCCTTTTTACAGAACTTTAATTTTTTACCATTTGTTTCATCACCAAAAACATAAGTTTCCCCGTCAGGACTTAACCAACCTTGATGGTTATATCCTTGTTCTTGATATATATTAAGATTCTGTTTAAAAATAGGGGAAGAGGGATTACTAAAATCATACATACGCAAACCGTCAAAACCACAATTTAAAATGGCAATATTGTCTCTCACATATCCGTCATGTACTTCAGGAATATCATTGGGTCCGGTATATACTAGCAAAGGGTTGATTGGATCGGCCAAAGAAAACACTCTCATAGAGTATTTATTTTTTGGGAGACCATTTTCAATTGTCGTTAATATAAAAGCATAAAGTAATGCATTTGTGGTATCGATATAGAGATTGTGAACTCTGCCAAAGGGCTCGTTAATTGTTTTTATAAGTTTTACGGAGTCAGGTAAAAAGCTTAAATCGATAATTTGTAAGTTGCTCGTACCTTCGTCGCAAACGGAGTATAAAAAATTTCTGTAGTTTTTGAAATCTCGATGAATCACTTGGGTCGATGAAAAATCACCTTTAATAAACCCCGCATCGAGAAATTTTCCATTTTGGTCGATTTGGAAAAAATGAGTACCCTCTGTGCTTCCAGCAATAGCATATTCCTGATCGTTCCAATTATACCCCCAACATTCATTGTAACGCGCAAGACTTGGACTGGTGATCAATGAATCTTGTTTCCAATTATCGAGTAACGTGATATTTCTGAAATCATTTTGGGCGTTCGACTTATAAATTCCTGCAATAAGGAAAAACAGAGTCAATATATATGAAAGAAGATTATACAATTTTATGAACCGTTTGAATAAATATAAGATGGAATGCTCGATATTTCTTTATTTTTGAGCAATTAATTAAATTCTGATGTCGAAAGTACTTGTTATTATTCCAACTTACAATGAGAAAGAAAATGTTCTACTCATGATTGAAAGAGTAATGAGTTATAAACGCCAATATCATTTATTGATTGTTGATGATAATTCCCCGGATGGGACGGCAGAATTAGTTGAAGCTGAAATGAGTAGGTATCCGAATCGTTTGTTTTTGCATAAAAGAGCAGGAAAGTTAGGTTTAGGGACTGCTTATATTGCAGGATTTAAATGGTCCATGCAACGCGATTATTCCTATAGTATTGAAATGGACTGTGATTTTTCTCACAACCCAGATGATCTTGATCGCTTGGTGGAGAATTGTGAGAAAGGTGCCGATTTGACGGTTGGATCTCGTTATTGCTCTGGCGGAGGTGTAGTAGATTGGCCTATGAATCGAAAACTACTGTCCTATTTTGCATCGGTTTATGTTAGATGTATTCTATGGATCTCAGTGAAAGATACAACGGCAGGTTTCAAGTGTTATAATAATGAGGTTTTAAAAAAGATAGAATTAGAAAATGTTCCTTTTAAAGGTTATACTTTTCAGATATATATGAAATACGCAGCTTTGAAACTGGGGTTTAAGGTAGAAGAGATTCCAATATTATTCAAAGACAGAGAACGTGGTGTTTCTAAAATGAGCAGCAGTATTATTAAGGAGGCAATTTTTGGAGTAATCAAAATGCGCTTTACTAAATTTAAGTAGGATGAAGACTCTTTTAAAAGGTGGAACAATTGTAAACGAAGGGAAAAAGATAGTTGCAGATCTATTAATTAACGGCGAAAGAATTGAAAGAATTGATTCGAATATTGAGGTGTTAGAGGCTTGTAACGAAATTAATTGTGAGGGCTTGCTTATTTTGCCAGGTTGCATAGATGATCAGGTACATTTTAGAGAACCGGGATTAACACATAAAGGACGGATTTATTCAGAATCACGGGCTGCAGTTGCGGGAGGAATCACCTCTTTTATGGAAATGCCAAATACTGTTCCGAATGCACTGACGCAAAATTTACTCGCCGATAAATATGAATTGGGAAGAAAAAATAGTTGGGCAAATTATTCCTTTTTCATGGGAGCTTCAAATGATAATTTAGAGGAAGTATTAAAGACCAACGGAAATGATGTTTGTGGAATAAAGATATTTATGGGTTCATCAACAGGAAATATGTTGGTGGATAATACCGCGGTCCTGGAAAAATTGTTCGCCAATGTTCCCTTGTTAATCGCTACTCATTGTGAAGATGAGGCAACAATTAGGGCAAACATAGAAATCTATAAGAACAAGTATGGTGAAAATGTTCCAATAGAATGTCATCCAGAGATACGAAGTGAAGAAGCTTGTTACTTAAGCTCTAGTAAGGCGGTTGAGCTTGCACGACGCAATGGCACGAGATTGCATATATTACATATTTCTACAGCCAAAGAGTTAGAATTATTTGATACAAATATCGCTCTTGAAAATAAAAAAATCACTGCTGAGGCCTGTATTCACCATTTGTGGTTTTCGGACCAAGATTATAAAGAAAAAGGATCTTTAATTAAATGGAATCCTGCAGTCAAAACAGCAGAAGATAGAGAAGGTATTTGGAAGGGGGTGCTAAACAACGCCATTGATGTTATAGCTACTGATCACGCACCACATACATTTGAAGAAAAACAGGGAAGTTACTTTAATGCACCCTCAGGTGGTCCGTTGGTACAACATGCTTTGCTTGCGATGCTAGAGTCTGTTGAAAAAGGCCGGATATCTATTGAACGGATGGTTGAAAAAATGGCTCATGCTCCGGCAGTATTGTTTCGTGTTATAGATCGCGGTTTTTTACGTGAAGGTTATAAGGCCGACATAGTGATTGTAGATCCAAATAAAAAAACAAAGGTAGGACCAGAAAATGTACTATATCAATGTGGTTGGTCGCCTTTCGATGGGTATACTTTCAATAATCAAATTGATTCTACATTTGTGAATGGCCAATTGGTTTTTGATAAAGGTGAGTTGCACGAGTTAAATGCTGGACAAAGATTAAATTTCAAATTGTAATGCGGCTTATTTTCTTTTTTGTATTAGTGCTCATAGGTTGTAAAACAGAATTAAGTCTACCCGATAAACCTGAAAATGTAATCGATAAAAACAAAATGATTTCCGTGACCAAAGAACTGCTATTGGTTGAAACAGCTATCGAATTACGCTACGGTCAGCTAGGTAAATTCTATAAAATTTCCACGCAAAGTGGCTTAGATATATTGCAAAAATATGATTTAACAGAAAAGGAATATTTTGCTTCCTTGAAATATTACTCGAGTCATAAAGATCAAATAAATGAAATTTACGAAAGCGTCTTGGATTCACTGAATGTTATGCAGAAATAACAATAAAACAAGCTTTTTTTAAAATTTAACGAATTATTTATTTACTGTGAAAATTTTTTTGCATAATTTTCTTATTCTTTGATTTATAGGTTGTTATAGTTTAGTGTAGAAGAACTTGTTTTGCCAGAAAACACCTCTAAATACCGTTTATCATTGTTTTTGGACGTTCCTCACGGTATTTTATTTTTTTAACCGGGCTCGATTTTATAACTTTGTATATACTAAAATTTAGGTTTATGAAATTATATTACAATCTATTGCTCGGAGCTCTGCTCGCAATAACCCCATTATTCACCTACTCCCAACAAACGGCGACAATTGGTGCTGGTACTATCACCAGTGGCACAAGTACCAATGCGGGAGTAATTTACAGGTCTACCTCAAGTAGTTCTTTTGATTTTTCGCAACAATATTATTTGTATACTCAATCAGAATTAGCGTTAGCAGGTATTTTTCCTGGATCTCTAATTCAAAGTGTCGCGTGGAACAAAGCAAATACGTTTGGTACTGATCCTTCTAATACAACTAGTGTTTGGCAGATTTACATGAAAAACTCTACGGCAACACCAAGTTCGACTTGGTCTAGTTCCAGTTTTACAACTCAAAGTGCGTCTGCTACCTTGGTTTATAACAATCCAAGTCAGGTGATTCCTGCCACTACAGGTTGGATAACTCTAACTTTGTCTAGCCCCTTTACCTATACTGGTGGAAGCTTAGAAATTGGTTCGAATTGGGATTGTAGTGCTCATACTGGGAGTCCAACAACTGGTGGTTTCTCTTGGATGCAGGATGCAGTTACTACCCAAGCTTTTGGAGGAAGTGCTGGATCAAGCTCAATAACAATGTCTAGCCAGGCAAATCGACCTCAAATTCAAATTGGCTTTGTGCCTGGGTCTGCTTGTTCTGGAGCACCAACCGGTGGAACAACGAATTCTTCAGCTAATCCAGTTTGTCCTGGTGTTACCTTTAATCTTTCTGTTTCTGGTTCTACCGCAGCTTCAGGTTTAACCTACCAATGGCAATCGTCTACTACGGGTTCAGGATATACGGACATTGTAGGAGCAACATCCTCCAGTTATTCCACTTCACAATCATCAGATTTTTATTATCGTCGTGTTATCACTTGTGTAGCTTCTGCTATGTCTGATACATCTGCTCCATTACTGGTGAATACGAATAGTTTTATCAATTGCTATTGTACCTCTAATGCCACATCGGCTTCAGATACGGATCTTGGTGGTGTGCATATCGGAACTTTAAGCAATGTTTCAACTTGTTCAACAACAGGTGGTGCAGGAAGTACTCCTCAACAATACTCTGATTATACGGCCTTGCCTGCTCCAAATTTGGCTCGATCTGCAGA
>JAHKAT010000093.1 GCA_018825925.1 Bacteroidota bacterium
CCAATAGAAATAAAAATCAAGTCAGGATTATCATTATTAAGATTGCTCTCTACGAACCTTGAAGTATGTTCGTTACTCAATAATAATCCAGTATAGATTAATTGTCCTTTATCCTTTATATCTTGTACAATAAAGTCATCAAGTTTTAAGGCTAGTTCAACATTGTTTTTAGCTATCTCCTCAACTAAGAAAGAATATGACAGTGGCATTTTCTCTTTTTCTAGTGAAGATGAAACATCTTCAACAACTTTTTTTGTTGGAGTTGATCTGAATTTTGATTCTCCTAGAAAAATTTTTAATTCATTTCCGTCTTTTTGTTCAAGTAAATCAACCATTAATGTATCATCACCTTTTATCGCTTGGTCTACATTTGGGTTGTATTTTAGTTTGAAAACTTTAATTAATTCACGGTTTAATGTGCTTTGAATGTATTCGGTTAGTAAAATTTCGGTTGCGTTTCCTTTTTTTACTTTATCAATGATTGGTAATTTTCTGTTTTGTTCTGCGTATTTTTCAAAACCCAATTCTTCATATTTTTTCTTAAGTTGTTCTAATCGAAAGGTTGTGTAGTGATGACTTATTAATTTGTCAGCCATCCATAAAATTAATTCTTCGTTTTCCTCTGCATTTCTTTCAGTCAATTCTCTATGACATTTAGTAGGTGTTTCTGGAATATCATTAACAACTAACCAAGCTCCCAGTGGGTGTTCTTCGCTAGGATGGCTTCCGATTAATTTAATTTGCTTTGTCATAATCTTTATTCCGTGTGTTGGCAAAAAAATGGCTCTTTTGGTTTTTTAGTGTTGGCTTGTGTGTCGGCTAAAAACCAAATGTGCCATTTGTGCGGTTGGCTTTTTACACTGACCGATAACGTTTTGCAGATTGGCGATGGGCGGGCTTTTCAGCACAAAAGTTAGTTCGGAGAACTGAACTTTCGGCTACCACAAAACTGTCAACCGGAGACGAAACCCCGCCTATTGCCAATGTGCTGTTATCGGTTCGGCTTTCTATTTTCATATTCGTTCTTGTCAATTTTATACCAATTATGTTCAATTCCTTCAAGGTCAAACTTTTTAATAAAGTTTAGTCCAACTTTTCTTAAAATTTTATTTGAACCATCATTTTTGCAGTCAGCCATAGCATAAACTTCCTTTGTTTTAAGTTGTTCAAAAGCATAATTCAATGAAGCTATTGCCGTTTCTGTCGCAATTCCTTGTCCCCAATATTTTTTAATTAATCGGTATCCAAGGTCATAATAATTCTTGTGATTGTTTGTCAAGTCAGTGACAAATTTTAAACCTGTCCAACCAATAAAATCGTTTGTCTTTTTATCAATGATTGCCCAACGTCCAATTCCATTGTCGTTGTATTGTTGTCTGATAAAATTTATCACATTAGCAACTTGTTCTTTTTCTGTTACGGGTTTTTTTCCTAAATACTTGTGAACTTCAGGATCAGAATCAAGTTCAAACATTCCATCAATGTCAGAATGAATTATTTCTCTCAAAATTAGTCGTTCTGTTTCTGCAAATATTTTGACATTATTTTTGACTTTGACTGCACTTATCATTTCACTGTCAATTCGTTCTTGAGTTAATATTTCAAACCCATTTTTCAAATAGAAACCAATAGGTGACAAATAAAACTCTCCATTGTGTTTCAAATCATTATTATGGTCAATTACCCAACCATAAAACTCTCCCAAATCTCTTTTAAGTCTATTTATTAATAACTTTCCAAATCCATTTCCCTTATATTCATTCTTGACGATAATTGAAAACCTTTTTTCTCTCTCTTTATCAAATTCAACCGCCCAAGCTAAAACATTATTATTCTGTTCAATTAGATAATGATTATAGTTTTCAACCCCTTCTAATAATATTCCAAATCTGTCTTTAAGTTTAATAGGATACTCATCATTCCACATTTGATTTATTTGTTGGAATTGGTCACTACTAATGTTTTTTGCCTTTATGATTTCCATTCGTTAGTTTCTCTTTATGCGGATGTTCTATTAAGCTGACCGATAACGGTTAGTATATTAAAAGTAGGCGATTTCGAAGTACAGAACTTTCGGTTAAGCACCAAGTTTTATATGAGCCAAAACCTTTGATTTTACTACTATTTCGCCTATTTTTTATATACATTGTTGTATGCCGTATTTCTTTATTCTTTCTCCATTTGTGAGCCAATAAAAGGAATTCTTGGGGCTAAAAAATAGCCTGTTAAACTTGCAAATAAGATTGGGATAAAATGTCCAAACCCTGTCAATGTTGCAAGTAAAATGGTTGTACTCATTGGTGTTCGAGTTACACAAGCGTTAATTGCAGCCATACAGCTAACTATCGCTAATGTCAAATTTATTGTCGGGAATAGTTGATGGAAAATTAGTCCTAACGTAGCTCCTACGAAAAATAGCGGAATAATAAATCCACCTCTCCAACCTGATGTTACCGTTATTGAGATGGCGATAATTTTAAAAATCAAAATTGCAAATAATATAGTCAATGGAAAGTTCCCTGAAAGTAGTTCGTTAAGTTCGTGATGTCCAAAATATCGGGTTAATGGAAAGTAAAATGCTATGATGCCAAGTAGAATTCCTCCAATTAGCGTTTTGATGTAAATTGGTATGGGTTTTTTCTCGAAAATTGATTTGAAAAATTTGGTGCAAAAAATAAAAGCCCAACCAAAGGCTGCTCCGATTATTGCAAAGAGAACTGCATAGCCAAAATCAAAAATCCCTGAATATTCATAAGCAGATAAATCCCAAATAGGGCCAAGTCCCAAATGAATGATTAAAGCAAACACTAAATAACTAAAACAACTTGCGACAAGTGCGGGAATTATGGCTTTGTAATATTCAACTGCGTGTTTATGGTGAAGTATTTCCAACGAAAACAAACTACCACCCAAAGGAGCACCAAATAATGCTGTAAAACCTGAAGCCATTCCTGCGATACTTAATGACCGTAATTCTTCTCCTTTTAGTCGGAACAATTTTCCTAACCAAGTTCCTGTAGAGCCTGTTACTTGAACCAATGGCGCTTCGGGTCCGAGACTTCCACCTGACGCAACGCATAGTAATGAAGAGAGAACCATTGAAGGATTATTTTTAGGGTCAAGTTTTCCTTTATTAAATCGGATATTGTTTACAATCAAATGTATTTCTCCTGGGTCTCCAATGAAATGAATTATCAAACCTGCTAAAAGTCCGCAAATCGCCATTACAGGAATTACTTGCCAACCACTAAAAAAGGCTAATTGATGAGTTAGAAACTCAAGTCCAATCCAATAAGCTCCTGCAATAATTCCACCTATTAATCCAAGTAAAGCCCATAACAAAAAAGTCCGACTGAAAACGAAAGGGTTAAATCGGACAGGTTGGTCTAAAATGTTTAAATACGTTACTAATTTTCTTCTTCGTTTTAATTTCACTGTTTCGTTTCTGTTTTATATGGCATACAACGTTCCCGCGCTACACCTCGCGCCTTTCTGGACAAACCACGTTTAAGGCGTGAGATGTAGCGCGTGTTATCTGCGGGCATTCTTTATTTATTTTGTTCATCTCCATTTTTAGTAACAAACCGCACAACTGCGATTACGAACACTTCAAACGATCATTGAATTTACTTATTTTCTTTTTCATCTGCGCCTTTCCATGTGGTTTTCAGGACCTCAACGTACGGATTTCAACTCTTCAGGGAGTGGTTGGGTTTACATTTTAATCCTTTAATTTTTTCAATCCTATGGTGCTTATTACCCAACCAAAACCAACCACTTCAATTTTCTTTTTTCTCCTAAAGGCGCTTCGAAGTGATTCAATCGCATTTTTGCACATGCCTGGCTCGCAGATAACGTTCCCGCGCTACACCTCGCGCCGTTC
>JAHKAT010000094.1 GCA_018825925.1 Bacteroidota bacterium
AGTGTCCCATTTGATTTAAATCTCCTAAATAGTACATACCACCAAACAAAAGTCCAAGTTCTGATCTTGACAATTTCGTTTCGCGTTGCGCCTGAGTTAAAAGGGGGAAAATCAATAAAAAGAAGAGGGTAAACCGCACACAAATATCTTTACCTAATCGAACGCAAAATTAAGGTTTTTGTTATACAAATGGTCATGTATTTTATGAATCATCTGAAAAGACAGGTGTTTTGAGCATTCTTTTTGGATAGAATGAAGGATTAAATCGCTTTTTAAAAGAATCTAATTAAATTCGTTTGCTCATGAATGCATTTCTGGAAACGCCCATCGTTTATTTAAAAGGAGTTGGTCCACAACGCGCAGAACTTCTCTCCAAGGAGTTGTATATTCGAACGTACGGTGATTTACTTAATCATTTTCCATTTCGATACATAGACCGTTCTGAATATCAAACGATTCGTGACATCCCTTTTCTAGATTCTGCCGTACAACTCAAGGGTCGTTTGCGTACTTTTCAGATATCTGGTGCCGGTCGAGGAAAAAAGTTAAAAGCAATTTTTGAAGATTCCACTGGAAGTATCGAATTGGTTTGGTTTCAAGGTCACGCTTATATCACAAAAACACTTGAAATTGGTCAAACTTATCAATTGTATGGCAAGGCTAAAAAATTTGGTTCGAGTTGGAATATTCCTCATCCCGAACTAACGCCTTGGGAAAAAGTCGATCATTCTTCTGGTTATCAAGGTGTTTATCCAAGCACTGAGAAACTAAGCGACAAAGGCCTACACTCCAAAGGGATTGCAAAGATCACTAGTGTTTTAGTTGACTTACTGCATGGTAAAATTGATGAGACTTTACCCGACTACATTCGACAAAATCAAAAACTAATTGGTTTGGAAGAAGCCTATCGCAGTATACACTTACCAAGCCATCCCAATCACATACCTCAAGCAATCTATCGTCTCAAGTTTGAGGAATTATTCTTTCTGCAACTGGAGCTATTACAGCGTAAACAGATTTCATTTGAAAAAGGAAAAGGGTTTGTTTTTAGTGAATTAAAAGATTTTTTCAATCAGTTTTATCAAAATCATCTCCCTTTTGAATTGACGAATGCCCAAAAACGCGTGGTTAAAGAAGTCAGAAAGGATGTTTGGACGGGAAAACACATGAACCGCTTGATTCAAGGTGACGTGGGAAGTGGTAAAACACTTGTTGCGCTTTTAACCATGTTAATTGCTTGCGACAATGGTTTTCAGGCAGCACTTATGGCTCCTACCGAGATTTTAGCTCAACAACATTATCATACTATCTCTGAGTTATTAGAGAAAATGCCCATTGAAATTCGTCTGTTGACCGGCTCGGTAAGCAAAAAAGACCGTCTACCCATTCATGAAGGGCTCCAAAATGGTACTACACAATTATTGATTGGAACACATGCGTTGTTGGAAAATGAGGTGCAATTTAAAAATCTCGGTTTGGTGGTTATTGATGAACAGCATCGATTTGGTGTTGCCCAAAGAGCTCGTATGTGGAAGAAAAACAGTTTGCCGCCTCACGTTTTAATCATGACTGCCACGCCCATTCCTCGGACTCTTGCAATGACTTTTTATGGCGATTTGGATGTCTCCGTCATTGACGAATTGCCTCCAGGGCGAAAACCAATCACAACCGTTCACCGAACAGAAGCCAATCGATTGCGCGTTTTCGGTTTTATGAAAGAAGAAATAAAAAAGGGACGTCAAGTTTATGTCGTTTATCCTCTTATTGAAGAAAACGCAAAATTAGAACTTAATTCATTGATGGAAGGATACGAGGCCATCTCCAGGGCATTCCCCTTGCCAGAATACAAAATATCAATGGTTCATGGTAAGATGAAGCCGAAAGAAAAAGACTTTGAAATGCAGCGTTTTGTAAAAGGTGAAACGCAAATAATGGTGGCAACTACAGTTATTGAAGTAGGCGTAAATGTTCCTAATGCAAGTGTGATGATTATTGAAAACGCCGAACGTTTTGGTCTAAGTCAATTACATCAGCTAAGAGGTCGCGTTGGTCGCGGTGCCGAACAAAGTTTTTGCATTTTAGTTTCCACTCTAAAGTTGAGTAAAGAAGGAAAAAAGAGAATGGAAACAATGGTTCGCACCAACGATGGATTTGAAATAGCCGAGGTAGATTTAGAATTACGTGGGCCAGGAGATATTATGGGGACGCAACAAAGTGGTGAATTACCTTTAAAACTGTCCAATTTAGTTTTGGATGGAGCGCTCGTTGTTTTAACGAGAGATTTTGCTCGTTCAATAATAGAAGACAAGAGTTTTTACCAATTGCCCGAGTGGACAGCTGCTCGAACTAAGCTTTCAACACTGTTAAAGGCACGACCAAATTGGGGGAAGATATCCTGATTAGCGTTGAGCAATATCCATTTTTGGGTAAGGAATTCTAATTTTATATTCTCTAAACAATCGATAAATTTCAAATCGAATTTCACTTTTCACATTGCTGATTTCCCAACTTTGTTCAGCCCAAAAAATCAACTCTAAGCACAATCCGTTCTCGCCAAAATCTTTTAGGCGCACTATAGTTGGCTCTGTTTTATTCACGCTTGGATGACTCAGTGCTGCTTGTTTTAATAATTTCTTAACCAATTCAGTGTCTGCTCCATATTCTACAGAAATGTCAATAAAAAATCGAGACATGGAAGTTCCGTGCGACCAGTTTTCGACATACTCTTGAGTTAATTTATTGTTGGGAATTATTAAAACATTTCCATTTCTTGTTTCAATTTGGGTGGTTCTAATATTAATTCGAATGATTTTTGCTACAGTAGGCTGGGTATCGCCAGAGTTGTAAATTTCAACAATATCACCAACCCTGAGATTTCCTTCAAAGAGTAGAACAATTCCGGAAAACACATCTCTAAACACATCCTGTAGCCCCAAACCAATACCCACTAAAAGTGCAGCTCCACCAGTTAGAAAGATGGTTAAATTAACTTCTAAAATCTGTAAACAAATAATAAAGCTTATGACATAAACAATGTATTTAGCAACTTGAATGTAGATAAACAAAGAGCCTTCATCCAATTGAGTTCTATTGTTTACAGCCCTTGTAATATAAAGGGTAATAAAGTTTACAATAATTCGAGCTGAGAAAAAAACGACAACGATTCCGATTATGTGAAAAAAACTAAGTGTTAAAAACTTGGTTTCAAACAAGTTATACGAAAGAAAATCAACAAATCCAACCTCGTTGTTATTGTAGGAGAAAGAATAAATGCATAAGTAAATTGTGAGTAGATAAATACTTTGACTCAACAACCTTAACCAAGTAGCTCTCCGTCCTTCAACGCGAATGTTTTTATTGACGAGAACTCGCTTCAAATATCGATGAACGACTTTACGTAGAATAACTGAAGCAAAAATTATCAGTCCTAGGAAAATAATATTCCAAAGACAAACCTGATAGGGTCCAAATTTGAAAATGTTATAGTCAAACATATTAATGAATAATGCGGTTTAATTCTCTCGCTAAAGTTCCTTTAATTCTATCTAAAAAAACCTGTTCGCCCAACAGAACATTAAATTGTTCATCATCTTGAGGGTCTAAATTTTCTAGTTGGATTTGAATTTCCTTTATTCTACTTTCGATTTTTGATTTCTTAAAGTGATAAATTTCATCCATTATTAGTTGTGGAATTTTATCTCTTTCACCGGGTGTGAAAATCTTGTGCTGAGCCAACCAATTCGGACTTAATTCATATTTATCATCAATGATTTCAGAAATTAATTTGACCAATTCCTGATCTTCATTCTTAAGGAAAAAGGAGGGTTCGAAAAGTGTTTTTTCTTTCAAACCTTCTACAAAAATTTCATGTATTTTATGAAACAATGGATAGTCAAACGACAGGCCATCTTTAGCTAATTCGTGACAAATCAATTCAATAACGCTCGTCTCGACTTCTTTTTCTTCGTTTTCTTCGCGGTGTATGGTACTTATAGCAAAAACACTGTATTTCACCATAACTCGAATCAAGGAGAACTCTTGAAAAGTGTAAATGTCGACCGGTTTCTTTTCCAGTGCCACTGTCGCTTGAGATTCACTAGGAGCCTGGAATTGAGGAGATTGTTTTGATTCAGGTCGGAGACTTGTATTGCCTTGATTTCCTGCACGTTTTTTAGTGACTTCTGAAGCAATAATTTGCTCACTAATATCAAAAATTTGCGCTACCTCTTGAATATAAATATTGCGCGTAATCGTATCGGGAATCAAACTAACCGATTGAACTACATCTCTGATTAACTCTGCTTTTTTAAGTGGATCATTCTGACTATCCTTGAGTAGGATTTCAGTTTTGAAAGTAACGAAATCTTGCGAATGTGACTGAACAAATTCTTCAAGCTCTTGCGAACTATGGCTTTTTGCATAGGAATCAGGATCTTCACCTTCTGGGAATAAAACGACTTTTACGTTCATCCCTTCTTCCAAAATCAAGTCAATACCACGGAAAGAGGCCTTAATTCCAGCGCTATCTCCATCGTATAAAATAGTGATGTTTTGTGTAAATCTTCGAACCAGTCGAATTTGTTCCTTGGTTAAAGCGGTTCCTGACGAAGCTACAACATTCTGTAAACCAGACTGATGCAAGCTTATCACATCAGTGTAGCCCTCACATAAAAAACAGTTGTCGTACTTTATAATATCCCCTTTTGCGAAATAAAGACCATATAGAATATCCGACTTATGGTAAATTGGACTTTCCGGCGAGTTAAAATATTTAGCAACTTTTTTGTCGCTAATTAATGTCCGACCGCCAAAACCTAAAACACGACCACTTGAAGAATGGATTGGAAACATGACCCGTCCTCTAAAGAAATCAAAATTTCTTTCGTCTTTAGACTTAACCAATCCTGTGGTTTGAAGGTATTCCAACTTGTATCCAGAACCAATAGCCGCCTGAGTAAAGGCATCCCCTTTATTGGGACAGTACCCTAGATCAAACTTCTTGATGATTTCTGGTCGAAAACCTCTTTCTACAAAATAACTTAAACCAATGTTCTGTCCCTCTTCGGTATCATGCATTTGATCAGCGAAATACTTTTTCGCATAATCATTGATGATGAATAAACTTTCTTTTTCTGAAATTGCCGCAAGTTCTTCAGCGGTTGCCGGTTTTTCTTCAGGAAGAACAATACCGTATTTATTGGCCAGCCACTTGAGTGCCTCTGGATACGAAAAATGTTCTTTTTCCATCAAGAAAGTCACAACCGAACCACCTTTACCACTAGAAAAGCACTTAAATATTTGCTTGGCAGGCGACACTGAAAAGGAGGGTGTTCGCTCGTCTGTAAATGGGCTTAAGCCTTTGTAGTTCGATCCTGCACGCTTTAAATTGACGAATTCGCCTATCACCTCCTCTATACGGGCGGTTTGCATTATTTCATCAACGATATGTGCAGGTATGTTTGCCATTCGAATTAATAATCTTCTGGATATCCGTAATCTTTCTCAATCACTTTACCTGATTCATCATAGGTCTTCCAAACACCCACCATTTGATCATTCCAATATTCGCCATAGTAGAAAGGCGCTCCATTGGGATATGAATTATACGAAAATCCATTTTTTTTGCCATCCTTAAAAAAAGTATAGCTCATTTCTTTTCCTGCTTCATTATAGAAAGTCCATCGTCCTTGTCTCAAACTATCCTCTGATTGTTCTCCTTGAATTTTAATGTTCTTCTTTCCTGGATAGAATTCAGTGTACATCCCTTTTTCGATCACAATTAAGTTTTCGTTTGACTTTTCTGAATCAGAATCTGTTTTATCCGACGAACAGGAAAACAGAATAAGGCTAAGGCCCATTAAAATGAAGGCAATGATTTTCATATTACTTTTTTCTTAAAACTGTATATTCAACAAGACCGATCAATGATTTTTTAGCTTCGTTATCGGGAAAATCCTTTAACATCGCTAAAGCAAGTTCTTTGTATTCAATCATTTTTTCGCTGGCATAGGCTATTCCACCGTGTTCTACTACGATTTCAACAGCTCTTTTAACTTCTTTCGTGTTTTCATTTTTATTCTTAACGATATTCATGAGTTCTTTTTTCACCTTTTTATCAGCTGTATTGAGCACGTAAATTAAAGGTAGCGTCATTTTTTGTTCGCGAATATCCAATCCAGTTGGTTTTCCAATATCATCGAAAGTACCGTAATCAAAGATGTCGTCTTTTATCTGAAAAGCGATACCAATTAATTCTCCAAACTTTCTCATTTGTTCTCTTAAATCAAGTCTGTCTACAGAAACGGCTGCTGCTTCACAAACACATGATATCAAGGATGCTGTTTTTTGACGTATTATTTCAAAATAAATTTGTTCTGTAATATCTAATCTTCTGGCCTTTTCAATCTGAAGTAATTCTCCCTCAGACATTTCTTGAACAGCTTTTGCAACTACCTCTAAAATATCGACATTTTTCTTTTGAATAGATAGTAAGAGAATTTTAGACAGAAAATAATCTCCGACTAAAACGGCAATTTTGTTTTTCCACAAGGCATTTATTGAATAGAAGCCTCTGCGTTCATTTGCATCGTCTACCACGTCGTCGTGAACGAGTGTAGCTGTATGTAAAATCTCCACTAATGAAGCCGCTTCATACGTTTTTGGGGTTATTTGACCTATCATCTTAGCAGTCAATAGTAAAAACATGGGTCTAATTTGTTTCCCTTTTCGTTTTACAATGTAATGCGTGATTTTATCCAACAGCGGAGCATTGGACTCTAAATTTCCCCGAAAAACCAGTTCAAATTCCTCAAGTTCTTGAGTAATTGGCTGCGTGATATCGTCAACGGTCATCATGGTTGCAAATATAGCCAAAAAGTAATCCTCATCTCAAGGATAGGCACTTCAATTTAACCCGAAAGGAATAGAATTTTCCTTACTTGCCTTTTATTTCAATAACAGCTCTCTTTCTTCTTTTTTCAACTAAAAAATAAGTGTTTCCATTTAGTAGCTTTGCTCCAAACTGTGGACGAACGCGCACAATTCTACTCGGTGGTAAAACTTCCTCAGCGTTCAACACCCCGTTTTGGTCGATTTTAACTAGTCTTAAATAAATCTTTCCAGAAGACGAAGTCGTTTTTATTTTTTGTTCGGCTAAATTGAAAATCTTTAAATTTTTAGGATGATCATTGTACCAAATCCAAAGCTGATTTTTTTCATTTGACACGTGAAAGGATGAATACTGACCATTATCATTTAAGCTTACCTGTGTTTTTGGCAAAGAATACATATTGAGGTTTTTTCCTTCTTGATTAAACCAAAAAAGCGTAATATCATTGTAGTAATAAGTTTCATTAAAATTTGTGGGATTCATTCTCACGTCTACTGGCTGCTCAATTTCTTTTCTAAACTCTTCTCCCAACAATACAAAGGAACCATCGGAAAGTATTTCGAGGCCCTTCAACTGTAAATCATCGATACCTCTTGTGGTTTTAACAGCTAAATTAGTTCTATTAAAAGTCATTCTTTCCTTCAAGGTAAAAGTATGTATCCAATGATTTACTTTTTGAAAATTACTATCCAAAACGAGGTTAAATACTCCATCGGTTTTAAATTTTCCATCATTGGCAAAAAGGCCTGCTACCACGCATTGATTGTGTTGGTATGCCATGTTTAATTTTCCAATAAAACGATCATTCAAACTTAACTCTATTTCCTTTACTTGACCTTTTTGATGATCATAGTTCCATAAATGATATGAATTTTGTTTTCGAGTGGATGGTTCAGCTTGAGTTTCAAACAAGTCAACAATATATCTAGCAAGGAAAAAGACTCGACTTCCTCCATCGTACTGCCAATCCGAAAAAAGAAATTGTTTGTTCCTATCGGGAAATTGAATGTTCTTGGTCCATTGTTTTTCGAGTTTTGAATTGTACGAACTAATTTTTAATTGTTGTTTTTGATTAATCGAAATTGGATAATTGGTGCAAATAACAAAGCTTAGCTCCTCTTTGTCTACAGTTATTTCAAAATCATTTTGACGTGAATCTGCGGAAGGCAAGGTGTCTAGTGGAATTGGTTTTTCGCGTTCTCCATTTTTTCGTATCACTTGAAGTGAAATCCTTTTTTCATCGGCTTCTAACGTTTCCACCATGACCAAAATCATTTTTCCTCCCAATGAAAAAATTTGTTTTAATTCAAACAATTTAGACATTTCTGGTGGTGGTGAAATATTGAAACTTTCCTTCAGCTCGAAGCTTTCTAAATCATACGTATTCATGAACAAGTTTTGCTCCCCTGAAATAGCGGTTCGCGCATATTGAATGCCGTACAATACGGAGGAATCGCTCATCACGAAACCCTGGTGAGTGCCTTTGTGGGAAGGGAAATTAAACGCACCCATTTTAACTTGACCAATCCCCAAAAAAGGCAATAAAAACAGTACAACGAGTAGAGATTTTCCGTTTAGAAAACAGGCTTTAATAAGCTCTTTACTAATCATCATAGTCAATCTGTTTTTGCTGATTAAAAGGCACCAAACTCAAGCTGTTTATCAGTCATTTCCTCAAGAGAATCAACCAGGCTAGAAAATTTGTCTAATACTTTTTATAGTGATTAATCACATCTAAATTTTTTCCTGACGCATAGATTGAGTCAACAAAATCCAATTCTTGTCCATTAAATCGAACGGTTTTTCCTTTGATATAAGTCCAACCTTCCAAGATTGGGAAACTAACAATAGGAAAGCTTGTTCCTTCGGATCGATAAACAAAAGAATCTTCTAAATAGAACCCATTAATCTTTTCATGTCTAAATTGAAGGTGCAATTTACTTTCGGGAGATGTGTTTTTTAAAGATGAATCCACATAATAAAAATTGGCAGAGAGCACTCTAGCTACTGCTAAATCAAATTGATATTGGCTCGTTTTACTAAAAAGGCCGTTGTTGTAATTTCCAATTAAGAAGTAATTCGTATCACTTACACTTTTGATGGTCACCTTATGTGCTTTCCGAATATTTGCTTTAGTAGTCAATACATAATTGCCATCTTGATCTGTAAAAGTGTTAAAGGTTTTTTTAGCTTCGTCGTCGGTATTCTTAATATTTCTTGAAAAAACAACTTCGATATTATTCAAAC
>JAHKAT010000095.1 GCA_018825925.1 Bacteroidota bacterium
TATTGGCGACAGTTCTCAAAGATTTTGAAGGATACAAAATCGACGATATTGAAATTACAGAGTCGCCAGGTGGAAAGCTATTTGGTTTTGCTTTGGTAAAAGGAAAAGAACAGGTAGGAATTTTCATTAATCCTACTGGCGAAATAGTTAGCAGATAATTCACTAACCAATCATCTTGAAAACCGATCCTGCAGAGGGTCGGTTTTTTTTGTGGATCAATCGAAGGTAGTTTTATAAATTGAATACTTGTAAATTGGGGTTCAAGCGCTTTGTTTAGGCCTTTTTCACAAATTCAGACTTCAATCCCATTGCTCCAAACCCATCAATTTTACAATCAATATTGTGGTCGCCATCTCTCAATCGAATGTTTTTCACTTTGGTACCTGCCTTTACTGGTTTTGGAGCGCCTTTCACAGGTAGGTCTTTAATTACAATCACAGAATCTCCATCAAACAATTGTTTGCCATTGGAATCTAGAACAATATTTTCGTCAGAAACAATGGTTTTTTCTTCGGCTGCATTCCATTCGTGGCCACATTCTGGACAAATCATTAAAAACTCCATCGGGTAAACATGTTCTGATTTGCAAAGTGGGCAATTGTTATTTGGCATAATTCGAATTTGAGGTCAAAGGTACAGTTTTTCGATTTGTTAAATTTCAGGATTGCTGAGAATCAAAAGAGAAACAATATCTTTGTGCTTTGAAAATACTTCGTGAGAAGCGCAAGAAATGGAAGAAAATAAAGGTATTCGAATCAACAAATTTTTAAGTGAATCAGGATTCTGTTCACGAAGAAAAGCGGATGAGTTAGTTGACCGAGGTCAAGTAAAAATAAATGGTGCCATTCCCGAAATGGGTACCAAAGTACAGCCGGGTGATGAAGTGACAGTCAATGGCAAATTGATTGGTCGTTCAGAACAAAAAAAACATACTTATCTGGCATTTAATAAACCCGTAGGAATTGTTTGCACAACAGATACGCGAGTAGAAAAAGACAACATTGTCGATTATATTAATTACCCTACCCGCATTTTTCCGATTGGACGCTTAGATAAAATGTCGGAAGGCTTGATTTTAATGACAGATGATGGTGACATCGTTAATAAAATATTAAGATCGCGAAACAATCATGGGAAAGAGTATATCGTAACTGTGAACAGACCCATTACACCTGATTTTATTCAGCGAATGAGAGAGGGGATTCCAATGCTAGGCACTGTTACAAAGGAGTGTGAAGTGGAGAAAATGGGACCAACTCAATTCAGAATTATTCTTACGCAAGGCTTAAACCGACAAATTCGACGAATGTGTGAATTCTGCCAATACCGCGTTGTGAAATTGAAAAGAATTCGAATCATGAATATTCATTTGGATGTAAATGTCGGAAAATGGAGAGAATTGACTGATAATGAGCTGAATGAATTAAATGAATTGGTTTCAGATTCACCAAAAACAGCTTTTTAAATTCGTTTATTTTCTTTTGTTTTTAATTTGTAACTGAAGGGTGGCATAGACAAAACGACCGTCAGAAGGTAAAATACCTGGTCCTGGGTAACCAGAGGCTCTTCTCGTAAAATAAGATACATCGGTGATATTATTGATGCCAATTTCGAGACCTACAAAATCTGAAAATTGGTATCTAGAGGAAAAATCTAGGACTGTGTAGGCTGGAATTAGACCAATAACGGCGTCACCTGACGGAGTTACTGAATTTGTAGCATCAGCAAATTGCGGAGAATTGTAATTTACCTGAAATTGAGACGACCATTTTGGGGTGGCGAATTTGATTCCAAAGCGTGCAATAATGGGGCTTACATATTCAACTTGTTTGTTTTCATAGGCTTTTTCTGAAGAACGAATGTATCTCGAATAAATGTAGGCAACGTTTGAAAAAACAGTCAATCTATTGTCTGACGAATCCTTGAAGGCCTGAATAAAGTCAAACTCGATAAAAGATTCGACTCCTAAATTTACAGCATCACCTATGTTTGTGCGTTCTTTTTGGATGGTACCCGGTTTTGGAGCGAGTCCGATTTTATCCCCATAAAACACGTAAAACCCAGCGAAATCGAATAATAAATAATTTTTTACTAGCCCACGAAGTCCAAGTTCAGCTGTATAACCGTACTCATCTCCAATAGTGGTATCAATGGTGATATTAGGATTGTTTACACGTATATCCGTAAAATTAATGGCTCTATAATTCTGTGTGAAATTGGCATAAGCAGTGGTTCTTTTTGAAAGTTTGTAACTAGAGCCAAAGCCAAAAAGAGGCACTGTTCTAATGACTTCATTTGAATCTCTGTTTTTATAGATGGCTAAAGTGTCATTATTGATAGGGTGAACCACGTATTGCTTGTAAAATCCAGCAGAGCTACTGGCGATGTATTCAGCTCGGACACCAGCATTTACAGTCCATTTTGGATTTAAAAAGAAAATATTGTCTGTAAAAAGCGCAATATTTTGTGAAGGGTAGAGGAAGTCGGATGTTTCTAAATCACTGCGATTTCTGAATTGAAAATCAGCGCCATTACCATCTGTGGCGGTGCCTTGCAGGGAGCTGCTTTGACCTTGATAGTATCGTGCACCAACTAAAAATGCAGCGTGACTTTTACTTTCTTTTTTGGCTCTGAAAAGTTGATATTTCGTTAAAAATCTTGCTTCTGCTCCGGCATTTTTAAACTGGCCGTAGATCATTTCTCGATTTCCTCCAGGATCTTGTTGTGTTATTTTCCCCAAAAACCCCAAGGATTCTCTACTTGATAACATACCAAATGCACGAACATTAAAAACAGTGTTTTCAGAGAGATCTAGGTCGTAGAGCAAAGCAAGTAAATTCCATTTCACTTGAAACCAGTTGCGTTCTCTATAGCTTGCTTTTGGGTTGCTCTCAAACTGTACATCCGACAATCCACCAGCTTGATGCGCTAAATAGGACATCCTTGTATATTCAAGCTTTATTTTACTATTGGCTGTTAAATAGTACCCCAATTGCACAAAGGCTTGGTGTTGATTGAATTCACTATTTTCTCTATACCCTTTGCCTTGCTTGTATTGATGATATGCTTGATAAGAAAAACGATTTTGGGTTCCTGAAACACGGTTAAAAGTCCCTAAATAACCAAATCCACCGACTGTATTTCTGGTTGTAAATTCGAAATTAGTATTGATGACAGGGTCTTTTATCAAGAAATTCAACAATCCTCCAAACTGAGTTCCAAATTGCAAAGCAGCGGAACCGCGAATGATTTCAATTCCCTTCAATGCTTCAATAGGAGGTGTGTAGTAACTTTCTGGATAGCCGAGGGCATCAGCACTAATGTCATAGCCGTTTTGGCGCGTATTGAAATTAGCAGTTCTATTGGGACTTAAACCCCGACCACCAATGCCAATTTGAATGCCAGCTCCATCAGTTTCCCAAATGTTCAAACCAGGAACTTTTGCAAAAATCTCACGAGGGTTTCCAGTAGATTTCGCACCGCTCAGTTTGGTTAAGTCAATAGAGGTATTCGTTCCGGAATAAATTTGAACACCTTTAACCGGAGGTAAATAGCCAACATCAAAATCTGCTAAACGTCGGGCATAAGCGCTTACTTCATCTAATTCATTGATTTTCGGGAAAAGCGAAATAGTGATTAAACTACGGTTTGTGTTTTTCACGACGTATTGCAGCGTGTCGTAGCCAAAAGCTGATACAATCAACGTATCATTTCCATTCAGTTGAATTTTTGCAGTGCCATTTATATTCGTAAGAATGAACTTATTTATAGCAGGTTGATCTATTTTGGCATACGGAATACCTTCTTTGTATTCACCTACAACTCTGATTTCAGATTGTGAAAACAAAAAGAAACCAGTCGAAAGCGTGAAAGCAAATGCTACTATTATTCGAAAGGCTCGATCCACGTTCGGTGTTTTAAGTTGTAAGGAATTTGACACAAATTGTGTTTTTCGTCGACAAATTTACGAGAATTTCGACCATTTAAACTCACGTAAACATTGGCGTGTACTGAAATATTTTTTAGCTGAAATTCATTTTTCCCAAAGGTCAATTTTCGATTTTCAAATTCTGTTTTTAGAAATTTAGCAAACTGTAAAAGAAAGTCGGGCTGAGTGGCCATTTGGTTGTATTGAGAACGACTTAAATATTTAGAAGCATCAATTTCCATTTTTCGTTGTGAAGGACCGTCTTTGACATAAAAAGTAGCCAATCCCTCTTTATGCATTAGCATTACACGCCAAGAAAAGCGAAATCCCTCCTCTGTCCAAAATAAATTTCCTGGATAAAGAAGGTATCGAAAAGGCACAGCAATTTGGAAAAACACAAACACAATTACGAAAAATATGGCGAAGTTGGATTTATTGGGCCGTAAAGTCAGTTTTGCAGTTTGTGTATTTGTTGATTTTAAATCAAATCTATTTAAGATCCTTTGGTGCCATTGAGTGTCAAAGAAAATGAGCGTTGAAAATATCATCATCCATGGAAAAATGCCAATCGGAAACAGGAGCCAGGTTAACAAATGAAAAACAACTACTGTGAAATAAGCTAATTTTCTGGAAGATGGGTTGAGCAAAAGAAAGACAATCAACAAGTCGTACAAACAACCCAGCCAGCTAAAGACATAGGCCGTTGGTTTGGCTTGAAGTAGTTCTCCAACAATAGGCAAGTGGTGATGAGCTTGCAGCCAGATACGCATCGGTTGTGCGTTTAGTAACCA
>JAHKAT010000096.1 GCA_018825925.1 Bacteroidota bacterium
GAATTACCTGTTTTAAATGGTTCGTTTGAGGTCAATGAAATGGGTACTTGTGGTGCAAGTGAGTTAAAGAATAATCCAAAAAAATGTAATTTCATTGCTTCTTTCCAAGGTGGAAATTGGAAAATTTTAACGGTTGATAATGGCTTGCAATCATCTGTTTATGAAAATAAAACATGGATTAAAAAACAGAATTTTTCAAAAATTCAACCTTCTAAAAATGGGTATGTCGTTTCACTTTACAGAATGAATGATGGCTTTTTGTTGAAACAATCAGACATAACTGGCTTTGTTTCAACAAACTCAAATATCAACTCAAGTCTAGTTGTAATGTCAAACAGTTTTAACTCCTCAAAAATTGTAGCTCCTAACTCTAAAAATTCAGTGTTTGATGCCAAAACGCATGTATTGTTTTTTGATGAAACGCAATTGGGGGAACAATCCAGTTTAAATTTTGAATTAAAAATGAAATGACAATAGGTATTTGTGTGCGTAGTGCTTCTGAAAATACGATTTTATTGAGAAAAATTGCCGACTTTAGGATTCAATTCGATCCTCATTTTGATACTGAATTTGTACGTTTAATAAAGAGGGTGTATCATCTAATAAACTAAATGTCCGATAAAAACAAAGTATTGCGTTTTGGCTATGAGCTTCTTTTTGTAGCTCTATTGGCAATGTTTTATACAGTTTATCATTATTCGTTTAGAAAAGATTACCCTTCCTATCAATCTGGTTTTCAAAGTACCTTTTCGGATAAGGTAAATAAATTGGACCGATTACTGCTCTATGAAAAGCATCGCTACGAGCATTTTGGATTGAAAAATATTTGGGAGAGAAAAGTAGACGAAGATTTTCACTTGCATATTTATAGAAATGATTCACTCAAGTTTTGGAGTACGAATGAGTTGCCTATTTTACGATTTGCGGACATTCATTTTCCGGATAACGGCGTCTTGCATCTGCAAAATGGTTGGTATTATGCACGGTTGAAGAAGATTGACAACGTAGTGTTTTGCGCGTCCTTCTTGATTAAAAAAGATTATTCTTATCAAAATAAAGAGCTGGAAAACGATTTTGCAAGGGACTTTAAACTTCCTTTTAAAGCTGAAATGGCTTTAATTGAAGATCAAATTAATATTTACGGAAAAAACAAAGATTTTCTTTTTTCGCTTGTACCTAATGAAAATCAAGTGGTGAGCAAACTCAGTGAAAACTGTTTGTTGTTGATGATTTTGGCAATGGTCGTGTTGAGTTATTTGATTTTAATTAAATGGCTCAAGTTCTTTTTCGTTAAAAAATGGGTTTTGATCGCACCTATTGTTTTCGTTTTGTATCGTGTGATTCTCTTTTTATCTACTCCCGAAAATTCATTTGAAAAATTGTCCTTTTTTCAACCAAGTCTTTTTGGTTTAAGTGATTTTACACCGAATTTCATGAGCTTTTGTCTAAATGCACACTTTTTTGTGGCTTTACTACAGGTTTTTTGGTCCTTTTTGCAAAAGTTAAAAACCAATAATAGATGGCAAAAAGGCTTGTTTTTAGTTACTTTTTTTTCTTTCTATTTGTTTTGGAATAGCTTGGTTTATCTCATTGAAGGATTTGTAGAAAACTCTAGTATCCCTTTAAGAATCGATCAGATTTTTGACTTAAATCTATACTCAATACTTACTTATTCGTTTATCGGTTTTCTGTTCTTTAGTTATTATCGCCTTTTAAAATTGGCTGTTCGTGTTTTGTGTGAAACAGATCATTTTCTACCTGCTCTTTTCTCACTAATCTTTGTTTCTGGGGTGGGTTATTTTATTTACGATTTACAATATGGAGCGCAACATTTTATAAGTGCAGTTTTTCCAGGTTTGTTTTTAGCATTACTCGCCCTTTTTCACAAAGGTAAGAATGAACCTAAAAACGAGTTCATTTATGGTTTGGTGTATTTGTTTGCATTAACTACTGTGTTGACCACTTTAATGGCAACCTTAAACGAACGAAAAGAGCACAGCGTTCGTGAACTTTTTGCTAATCAACTCCAAACAGACCGGGATATTATAACAGAGTTGGAGTTTGAAAAAGTAAAAAAGAAGATTAATGAAGATACTTTTTTGAAAAAATTTACTTCGACGACCCAAAATATAAATAATTCAGACTTTCATGATGCATTGGAAAATCGGTTATTTGATGGTTTATGGGAACAGTATGAAATTGAATTTTATCTTTTTGAAGAGAATGGTAGTTCCTTTTTAAAAGGTGTATCACTGAATGAAAAGGATTTACAGGAAGTTATTGTAAAGCACGGACTTCAATCGGAAGTGGACAGTTGTGTGTATTTTATTGCTGATTATGTGAACCAATATTCTTATTTGTTTCGATATGAATTTGAACCAACTGTGGGTAGAAAAGTTCGTCTTTACGCTGCATTTAAATCCAAACGTATACCTGAAGAGATTGGTTTTCCGCGACTTTTAATCTCAGAGAATGCACGCGTTTTTCAATCGCTTGAAAAGTATTCAATCGCTAAATATTTCAAGAATAAATTGGTGACCAGCTATGGTGAATATCAATTTCCGGTTTTGCTAAGCTCCTTTAAAATTTCAAAAAATAGAAAGGAGGGTTATTTAGAACGAGGAAAATTCAACCACTTTTATTTAAAAAGAGGAGAAGGCAATTTTATTTTTCTATCTGTAAAAAACTTGTCTTGGATCGATACCTTAACGGCTTTTTCCTATTTGTTTTGTTTTTATGGGATTTTGCTGTTGCCACTGCTTTTCAAGCGTAAAGTAACGAAGGAAGTAGGATATAATTTTTCTTTAGCAATGAAAATTCAATTGGTTATGATTTCATTGGTTTTTGTTTCGCTTCTGATTTATGGATGGGGTAGTGGCATTTTTGTGCGAAATCAATACAATGAGTACACCAATCAAATAATCTCTGAAAAACTGAACTCTGTTACGATGGAGTTTCAGAGTAAATTTGGAAATCGGAATGCGAAGTCGATGCTTCCAAATGGAGAAATTGAGGCCGCGCTGCAAAAGTTTTCTAAAGTTTTTGTGACGGACATTAATTTCTATGACCGATTTGGTTATTTAATAGCAAGCTCTAGACCAAAAGTGTATAATGTTGGTCTATTAAGTGAACAGATGAACCCTATCTCAATGACGGCGATGAATTTGAGAAAGGAATCTGAGTTTGTTCATCAAGAAAGAATAGGAAATTTAGTGTATTCAAGCGCCTACCAACCTTTCTTTGATTCTAAAGGGGACTTATTAGGGTTTTTAAACTTGCAGCACTTTGGGCAACAAAAAGATTTTGAATCGCAAATTCAACGATTTTTAATGGCGATTATAAATGTGTTCATGTTCCTACTCGCGATTAGTGCAGTTGTGGCAATCTTGGTCTCGGGTTGGTTAACGGCTCCTCTTCGCTTGTTACAAGAGCGTTTTGCAAATGTGAATTTCGGAAAATTGAATGAACCTATTTTGTATAATAAGCAAGATGAAATTGGGGCTTTAGTTGAAGAGTATAATCGCAAAATTGATGAATTAGCAATTACTGCCCAGCAATTGGCACAAAATGAAAGGGAAAATGCTTGGAGAGAAATGGCTAAACAGGTGGCACATGAAATTAAAAATCC
>JAHKAT010000097.1 GCA_018825925.1 Bacteroidota bacterium
GTCTAGATACTCACTTTGAAGGATTTGCTGCTTTGGGCGCACAATTCAATTATGATGCAGGAGAATACTTCTATACTGTTGAATCAAAAAAATTAAAAGGAGGCTATATTCATTTGGATGAAGCATCTGTAACTGGAACTGCAAATGTAGTGATGGCAGCTGTTTTAGCAGAGGGTGAAACAACCATTTATAATGCAGCGTGTGAACCATACTTGCAACAATTGTGCAAAATGCTTAACAGCATGGGGGCAAAAATTGAAGGAATTGGTTCAAATATGCTACACATCCAAGGGGTGAAACAATTGGGAGGTTGTTTTCACAGGATATTACCTGATATGATTGAAATTGGTTCGTTCATTGGTTTAGCTGCCATGACGCAATCTGAAATCACTATTAAAGATGTTAGTTGGGACAATTTGGGAATTATCCCGAATGTTTTTAGAAAAATGGGGATAAAGCTTGAAAGAAGGGGAGATGACATTTTTGTTCCAGCACAAGAAAGTTATGAAATTGACACCTTTATTGATGGATCTATTTTAACGATAGCGGATGCTCCTTGGCCTGGATTTACACCTGATCTTTTGTCCATCGTTTTGGTGGTTGCAACACAAGCAAAAGGCTCTGTTTTGATTCATCAAAAAATGTTTGAATCAAGATTGTTTTTTGTCGATAAATTAATCGATATGGGGGCGCAAATCATCTTGTGTGACCCGCATAGGGCGACTGTTATAGGACTTAATCGACAACATTTATTGAAGGGTATTCAAATGACTTCACCAGACATTAGAGCTGGAGTGTCTTTGTTGATTGCAGCTTTATCGGCAACCGGAAAAAGTACGATTCATAACATTGAGCAAATTGATCGTGGATATCAGGATATCGATATTCGTTTGAACAATTTGGGAGCTGACATTCGTAGAATCTAATTTTATTTCCCTTATATTTCTTATTTTAAACACATGAAAAGTATTTGTTTAGTTCTTTTGCTTGGACTTTTGTTTTCTTTCACTTCCACAAAAGCCGTTGATTTAGGAGATATAGCTCCGGATTTTGAATTAACCAGTCCGGATGGACAAGCAATTAGATTATCTTCCTTGAAAGGTAAGATGGTACTTATTGATTTTTGGG
This sequence comes from Bacteroidota bacterium, assembly GCA_018825925.1. Lineage (GTDB taxonomy): Bacteria > Bacteroidota > Bacteroidia > Flavobacteriales_D > Crocinitomicaceae > UBA2040. Next base: position 1,129 of record JAHKAT010000097.1, read on the forward strand.
CTTCATGGTGTCGTCCTTGTAGAATGGAGAATCCAAATGTGGTGGAGGCTTATAAAAAGTACTCCAACCAGAAGTTCAAAGAAGGAAAAGGATTTGAGGTTTTTAGTGTGAGTTTAGATCGAAATAAGGAGGCTTGGGTTCAGGCTATTGATAAAGATAAATTAACGTGGAAATCACATGTTTGGGACAATGAGGGAAAGGTTTCTACTATTTATGGCGTGAAGTTTATCCCAACCGCATTTTTAGTGAATGGTAAAGGTAAAATCGTTGCTAGAGGCGAAGGAATCCGAGGACTTGGATTACATACTACGCTTGACGATTTGTTAAAATAATTTCACCAAAACGAAACAATTTAAATTAAGGTTCGTATTGCTTTAATGATAATTCAAAAGTATGAAAAACAATAAAACTTTAGTTATAACAGCATTTTTTGCTTTGTTTGCAATTCAAATAAGCGCTCAAGGATATAATCGTATTTCTATCGACTTGGAAGGTGGGGTTACTAAACCTATGGATCCTTTTACCCATTTGTATTTTCCTGAACTAGCCTCGCCTTTTCATGTAAAAGCTGGTGTGCGTGTAATGGGAACGCCTAGTTTTGGTTTGAAAGCTTCCTATACCTATGAATACTTTACGGAAGGTTCGGGTTCGCTTCCTTTTAAAACAACCGCTCAAGTTGGGGCTCTTGAAGGAGTTCTAAATATTGGTAGAGCTTGTAATTTTGAGGAATTTTCTAAACACATTGGACTCTCCGTTCACGCTGGTGTTGGTCTAGGTTTTTTACAAGGGGTAGATGCTAAAGGTGAAACTGGAATTGATCGTTTTGGTTCAGTATTGTTTGGTATTTCTCCACAAATTAGGTTGACTGAGAAACTGTCTATTTTAACTGACATCTCTATGTATGGCAATACGCGTCAAGATCATTCCTTTGATTTTAAATCGGTAACGGATAATCGTGGATTTGATGGTTACTTTGCCAATATTAGCGCAGGAATTTCCTTATCCTTGGGTAAAAATGACAAAAACATTGATTGGAAGTTTAGAGATGCTGGATTGGCATCGAAATTAGATTCTTTGGAAGAAGAAATAGAAGCATTGAAAATCAAAACTCAAATCAACGAGGATAAATTATCAGGAATCGATTCCAAAATGCTTGATGATGATAATGATGGTGTTGCGAATTATTTAGATGAGGAAAAAGACACCAAAGAAGGGGCTATCGTCGATACAAAAGGAAAAACTATTTCACTAAAAGGGTTTGACGACCTGATGGCTGATCCAGTAGTTGGGATGAAATTGTTCTATACCGTTCAATTAGGTGTTTATTCAAAC
>JAHKAT010000098.1 GCA_018825925.1 Bacteroidota bacterium
GAGCTTGATAATCTCCCAATTGGTCTTAAGGTAGTTTTTTAGTCCTTCCGTAAATTCTTCCGTATTGTTTTTTTCTTGCATGGTGTTTTGATTGGATCGTGTTTTTTCAAATTAGATAAACTGCGAGTTTTCATCTAACTCAGCTTCAGCAAGTTTTTCGAGTCGATCAGCTTCGTTTCTCAAACGTTCAACTTTCTCTTTCAATTTTAGTTTGATATCCTTTGCTCCACTAACAAGCTTTGTTCTGGTTACACTTCCTTTCTCGGGGGCGAATAAAATACCTATCGCCAATCCTGCCAATGCACCAATTAAAAGTGGTACAAGTGTGTTGCTGTTTTTTGATTTTGAGTCTTCCATATTGGGGTCTGTTTAGATGGTGATTTAAAGGTTCTTCCAACTCAATCAAAGGTGATGTAATATATGGGCACGATTGTTACATTACTTTTTCAATGAATTACATAATTCACATTTTCAGAAATAGTAAGAGAAGTGGCAGGGTTGACACAAGCGAAAGTTCGATTCAATGGCTATAGAGTTGAATCTAAATGAAAAAAGCCTCCAATGGAGGCTTTCTCGTTGATTTAAACCTAAATCGAATGAATTAGCCTATTTCGGCTGAAGCGATAAATTTGAAAAATCGTGGGAAAATCTTCCTGTTCATCACTGTTACATCATTGATTAAAGCATTTTTAGGGCTGTCAATTTATTTTAACTAGGGTTTTTTACTTTGACGATTTTGATTTTTTGTTCACCACTCGGAAAACTCCAGATCACTTCATCTCCCTCAGCATAACCAATGAGGGCTGAACCCATAGGTGTGAGTACCGAGATTTTTTTGTTTGCTGGATCATTATCTTTTGGTTTGACCAATTGGTACCCCTTCATTAATCCATAAGGTGTCTGAATATCAACGATAGACCCAAATGTAATTACGTCCTTTGGACAATGATTATTTGTTGGGTTTTGGGCCAATAACATTTCTTGATTTAATTTTTGAAAGCACTTTGTTGACACTTCATCCCTTTGGTATGCATTTGCTAAAATATCTTTCAATAAGGTCAAATCTTCTTTTTTTAGAATCAAACTACCGTATTTCATTTTAAATCATTTTGAGTTGTTTCAAAATTTCTTCTAAAGTGGTTTTAGCATCACCAAAAAGCATCGAACAGTTGGGAAGGTCGAATAGATCATTGCGAACCCCAGCATAACCAGTATTCATACTTCGTTTCAAAACAACCACTTTTTTGGCTTGATGAACTGAAATTATTGGCATGCCGTAAACAGAACTATTTTCGTCGTTGATTGCAGCTGGATTTACTACATCATTGGCGCCAATTACAAGTACTAAGTCGTACTGGCTCATTTCTTCATTCCCTTCGTCCATCTCTTTTATAAATTGATAATCGATGTTGGCCTCGGCAAGCAAAACATTCATGTGACCAGGCATTCGACCTGCAACAGGATGAATGATGTAGTTCAATTCACTTTCTTTATCGAGAATATATTGTTGAATTTGGGCGCAAACGTGTTGAGCCTGAGCTACTGCCATTCCATAACCAGGAACGATGGCAATTTTTCTGGCAAATGACATTTGTAAAGCTGTTTCAGAAAGACTGATTTCTTGTATCACTTGAACTCCTTTATCCTCAACATTTCCTGCTTTTTTAAAGGTTCCTGCCAGCACTTTAAAAAGAGAACGATTCATTGCTTTGCACATCATAAAGGTTAGTAAAATACCTGCAGCGCCAACGAAAATTCCACCTGCCATCATGATTTTGTTATCTCCTACAAAACCAGTTAAGGCAGTGGATATACCCGTAACGGCGTTCAACAGTGAAATTACAACAGGCATATCCGCCCCGCCAATAGGCAAAACAAAGAAGAAACCATAAAACAAACTCAAAGCGAGAATCAGGTACAAATACATCATAAAACTAGCTTGAAGCGCACCTAAATGATAAAGTACTGGAAATAAAATGATTGAGGCCAATAATACACGGGAAGCATAAATAACAGAGGCGTTTTTTTGGTCTTTTGTTATTCCTGCTAATTTTCCATAGGCCACCATACTACCAATTGCTGCGAGTGCTCCAGTAACAATAGTGGAAATGATTAAAACTTGGGTCAATGCGTCTCTATTGTCCAAGCCGAGTCGGTGACCTTCAACGATTCCCAACAACATAGCACAACCGCCACCTGTGGCATTGAAAAGAGAGACAAATTGCGGCATTTCGGTCATGGCAACGCGTTTTGACATGTATCTACCGATCCACGCTCCACCTCCAAGTGCCACCAAAAGTAAAACTAAATTGGTCGAAGGTATTTGCTTTGTATAGGCCGCGAAAAATGAAATTACTACAGCCAAAATCATTCCTAGCGCTGCAATTTTATTACCCAAGTTTGCTTTTTTTGGATGACTCATGAATTTCAACCCAGTAATAAAGGAGAGGGTTGATAGCAGATAACCGATTTCTAAATAAGCAATCATGATTTTGGTTTTTGATTTGTTTTGAACATGCTCAACATTCTACCGGTCACAAAGAAGCCACCTGAAATATTGAGAACTCCCAAGAAGACAGCGATAGTGGCTAAGGTCAAATTGAGGTAATCTGAAGATGATAGTTGCATTAGCATGGTCACGGCTCCAACGGTAACCACTCCGCTAATCGCGTTGGCGCCAGACATAAGTGGCGTGTGAAGAATCGCTGGAACATTGGCAATTATTTCAATGCCAATAAAGACACAAAAAACGACAAAGTAGACCAACTCTAGGTTTTGATTTAAAAATTCCATTATTTATACTTTTTCTAATAATTGACGAAAGGAATCGTGATTGATTTCGCCATTCGCTATTACGTTTGTGGAAGTCAATATTTGATCAGGATTTGATTCGTGTTTAAATAAATGATTCAAAAATGATTTGTAATTGTTTGATAATAATTTGGAAGCAGCCAAAGGAACTTCAGAAGCCAAATGAGAATGAGCGATGATCGTAATTCCTTGATAATCTATTTTTCCATGCAAAGGTGATAATTCGCAATTCCCGCCTTGTTCGGCTGCCATATCGATAATACAAGACCCTTTTTTCATTTTTTCAACGGTGTCAAGGTCTATTAATCTTGGAGCTTTTTTTCCGGGGATGTTTGCCGTACAAATTACAATATCAGCCAAAGCAACTTGCTGACTAACCAATTCTTTTTGCTTTTGTTTATACTCTTCACTTTGTTCGACAGCGTATCCGCCTGAAGTCTCAGATTCAGTAAAACCAGGAACTTCAATGAAATTAGCACCCAAGCTCTTTACTTCCTCTGCTGCACTTCGTCGAACGTCGAATGCTTTAACAACAGCCCCCATTCTTTTGGCAGTGGCTATTGCTTGTAATCCGGCAACTCCAGCTCCAAGTACTAATACCGTTGCGGGACGAATTGTTCCGGCGGCAGTAGTAAACATAGGTAATACTCCTTTAAACTCGCTCGCGGCTGTCATTACAGCTTTGTAACCAGCAAGTGATGCCATAGAGGACAAAACGTCCATAGACTGTGCTAAGGTTGACCTCGGTATCAAGTCCAAAGAATAAACGCTTAAATCGCTATTTTTTGAATAACTCTCTAACCTGTTTTGGTGAAACAAAAGGTTGAAAATACCGACCAACTTTATTTTGGAGTTGGTCGGCTCATTCTGAAATTGATGGTGAATGGATACCACCACATTCGATTTTAAATAGATCTGTTCTTTGGAAGCTGCAATTCCTCCTGCCAAGGCATATTCTTGGTCAGAAATACCTATCCCTTCACCAAGGCCTCGTTCAAAATAAACGGTGAATTCGGCTTGCTTTGTGAAATGCTCTACCTCGCTTGGAAGCAAGCTTACACGTCTGTCAATGTCCGATTCTTTTAATATTCCAATTGTGATCATATTCTATTTTGTTTATGGGAAAATCCCTCTTTGAATATATGCTTGCTCAACACGTTGTATGGCTTGAATGTATGCAGCTGTTCTCCAGTCTGTGTTGTATTTTTTAGCAGTTTCAATTAGGCGTTGAAAACTATCCTTCATTTTAAACTCTAATTTGGAAAGCACTTCTTCCATGGTCCACATTTCGCCGTTTCTATTTTGAAGCCACTCAAAATAACTTGCAATTACACCACCCGAATTACAGTAGATATCAGGCAGAACATCCACGCCCATGCCAAATAAACGTTCACTTGCCTCACTATCGATAGGTCCGTTAGCACCCTCAGCAACAACTTCAGCTTTGATTTTAAAATCATTTTCAGAAGTAATCTGATTTCCCATTGCCGCAGGTATTAAAATATTACAATCGATACCAAAGAAGTCTTGATTTGGGAATGAAGTGGCTTTTTTGTAGCCAGCGATAGCACCGTTGTTCGACTCAGTATGGTTAAATAAATCTTTCGGATTGATGCCATCTTTGTTGTAAATACTTCCGCTAGCATCTTGAACACCAATTAACTTAGCTCCGTTTTCTGCCATGAAAATTGATGCCCAATAACCAACATTTCCAAATCCTTGTAGAATGTATGTCTTATCCTTTAAACTTGATTTTCTTAATTTCGCCCATTCCTTGAGGCTTACTACTACCCCATATCCTGTTGCTCTATCTCTTCCTGCCAATCCTCCAGCGGCAACCGGTTTTCCTGTAACAACATGTGAATATTTGCTACGTTCATTAGTCGATTTTGTACTCATGTAAGTGTCAGCTATCCAGGCCATGATTTGAGGAGTCGTATTCACGTCGGGAGCTGGAATATCGTGCTCTGGACCAATATTGTCACCCAAAGCAAATGTAAACCTCCTTGTGATTCTTTCTAATTCTGCAATTGAGTATTTTGAAGGGTCGATATTTACTCCACCTTTTCCTCCGCCGTAAGGAATTCCTGCTAATGACGTTTTCCAGGTCATCCATGATGCTAAAGCTTTTGCAGCATCCATGTCCACAGTGGGATGATATCTCAAACCACCTTTGTAAGGACCAAGAGCATTGTTGTGCTGAACTCTATATCCGGTAAACACTTCCACTTTACCATTGTCTAGTTTCACTGGAAAGTGAACAACAATCTCTGTATTGGTGCTCGACAAAATTTTCCGTACAGAAGGATTTAAATCGATAAGATTAGCTGCTTTGTTGAATTGATGCATAACATTGTCATACATTCCCATTTTAACTGATTCTTTCGTAATCATTTTAATTGATTGATTTTAATTGTTGATTATATTATGGTTGAAATTCTTCGCAATATTGAATGGATCCCGTGTCTTTTCTTAAATGGCATTTTTCCTGTTCAAGGCAAGTATCACATAGCTCGATTGCTGTTTCAGAAGGTTGTATGTTTTCCAAGCTAGGAGTCAAAACAATGTTTATTTGGGGAGTATTGATATTGGAGATCAGGAATTCGTTACAAAGAATGGTTTTGTCGCTCTTCCAAATACAATTTGGAGCATTTTCGCAATTGACACAGAGGGTGAAAGCCATTTTAAATTTTTTAATTCATTTAATGGAGCTTAGTCAATTGATATGCCGAACTGGTGAAATGAAAATTCATTAAGCTAGATGGCTTGTAATTAGTAGTTTATTTTCTATCGATAAAGTGGGGTGGGTAAAAATGACGCGAGTAAAAAACACCCTTTTGGGTAAAAATTACTCGTTTTTAAGAGCGATTTTACTGGCTAAAGTTTTGCGTGTTATGCCTAAGATTTGGGCTGCCTTTGTTTTGTTTTGTCCACACGCTTCCAGAACTTCAAAA
>JAHKAT010000099.1 GCA_018825925.1 Bacteroidota bacterium
CTCGATTTGTAGATATTAATCCAGAAAATGCTTTGGCACGAACCAATCAAAAATTTATTAATCGATTTACTGAAATGGAAAAATTAGTAAGCGAGGATAGCAAACAATTAGGCGATATGAACCTAGTGGAAATGGATGTTTATTGGGAAAAGGCAAAGTTAAACCTAAATAAAACAGTTTAATCAAAGATTTCAACCGTTTAAAATCTTTCAAAACAATGAGCAAAAAGCTACGATATTAATTCCGTATATTCGCCATTTTAAAGCCAACATAGCATTTACAGCATGAAATATCTTTTACCTCTTGCCTTCCTTTTTGTTTTTACAAATTTAGTTGCTCAAAACGCCATAGTGCGTGGTTTTGTTTATGATAAATCCAATGGTGAACCTGTCGCTTATGAAAAGGTGCGTTTATTAAAAGCAGCGGATAGTTCATTGTTCGGCGGAGCCGTTACGGATATTAATGGTTTTTATTCTATCCCGAAAATCGTAAAAGGCGACTATATTATTATCATTGAAAATTTCACTTTCAAAAAAGTAGCTGAAAAGATAAGCATTACTAAGGAGGACGGAATCAGCGATTTCAAGTTTTTATTAGAGAAAGATGAATCGATCAAAGAAATTGAGGAAGTAAATGCTTCAGCCGAAGGAAAACAAAAAAGAACAGAGGTAAATATGTCGCAGATCAAACTCGACAAAAAAAGCATAGAACGAATTCCATCGGTTGGAGCTGAAAATGATATTATTGGCGCTTTCTCGGTTACACCAGGTGTTGTAACAACAGGTGACCAAGGTGGACAGTTATATGTACGTGGTGGTACGCCGATTCAAAATAAAATATTATTGGATGGTATGACCATTTACTCCCCTTTTCACAGTATTGGATTTTTCTCCGTTTTTGAAACCGAGTTGATTAAATCGGCAGACATTTATACCGGTGGTTTTGATTCTAAATTTGGAGGACGTATTTCATCCATTATGGATATCACTTACAGAGATGGAAACCGTCAAAAAACAAGTGGAAAAATTTCAACTTCACCCTTTTTGGCGAAAGCTGTTTTAGAAGGCCCAATAGGTTCGAAGAAAGCAAATGGCGAGCTGCGAAAAGGTTCGTATTTATTGAGTGGAAAGCACTCATTATTAGATTATACTGCTAAAAAATTATATCGAGATGTGAATGACGGAAATGGTATGCCTTTCACCTTTACAGATTTATATGGTAAAATGACCTTTAACTCAGATGCTGGTTCTAAATTCAGCGTATTTGGTTTTAATCACCGTGATAGTGTTGCCTATTCTGAAGCAGATATCGATTGGAAAGCAAGTGGTGGTGGTATGAACTTTATTTTGGTACCTGGAAATTCACCTGTTTTTATTAAAGGTCACGTGAATGGTTCGTATTATGAAACGACTTTCAATGAAGTTTCTGCACCACAAAGATTCAGTTCTATTGGAGGACTCGATTTGGGTTTTGATTTTACCTATTTCTTGAAAAATGATAGTGAGTTTAATTATGGAATCAACTTGGGCAGTTTTAGCACGAATTTTCAAACAGTAAATGAATCTTTCCGACCTATCTCTTTAGAAATCCCTAGCACTGAAGTTGGCTTGTACAGTAATTACCGAATCGTCAAAAATCGTTGGGTAATTCAACCAAACATTAGAGCTCAATACTATGCTACATACAGCACCTTGTCAATTGAACCACGATTAGCAGCAAAATACAATGCTACTGAAAATGTTCGTTTGAAATTTTCCGGAGGTCGTTACTCGCAAAACTTTACTTCTGCTTCCTCAGATCGAGATGTCGTTAATATTTTCAACGGTTTGTTAACTGCACCTGAGAATGTACAATCAAAATTCATCAATGAATATGGTAAGGTAAAAGATGTTAAAAACGGACTTCAATACTCTTGGCACGCAATTCTTGGAACCGAAGTAGACATCACCAAAAAGATTAATGTGAATGTAGAAGGTTACTACAAGTATTTTCCGCAATTGAGTAATATCAATCAAAATAAAATTGTTGAAGACGAAGCGCAATTTGCAAATACTCCGGATGAATTGAAAAAAGACTTTATAATCGAATCAGGACAAAGTTATGGAATTGACTTTTTAGTGAAATATTCAGATGATCGTTTGTATCTATATGCTGTTTATTCCTATGGAGTTTCTAACCGTTGGGATGGCTTTAAACAATACTTCCCGGTTTTTGACCGTCGCCACAATGTCAATTTAGTTGGAACTTATTTAATGGGGAAGAAAAAAGACTTTGAAATTAGTTTGCGATGGAACCTAGGTTCTGGTCTACCATTTACTCCAACAGCGGCTAATTACCAAAATGAAACATTTAAGGATGGTGTATCCACCAACTATTTAACCTCCAATCCAAGCACAGTAACGACTGTTTTAGGCGATTTTAACAGCGAACGTTTGCCGTATTATCACCGAATGGATTTTACCGTTAAAAAACGTATTGAATTCAAAAACAAAACGGAAATGGAAATCATTGGTTCATTGACCAATCTGTACAACAGAAAAAACATTTTCTACATCAACCGTGTAACGAATAAAACGATTTACCAATTCCCACTTCTACCCTCTGTGGGAATTTCATACAAATTCTAAAATTCAAGAAATTTTTCAAAAAGTGCCGCTCCTTAGAGTAGGCACTTTTTTTTGTCATAAATATTAAAAAACAACTAGTTATAGCTCTGTAGTTAAGATATTAACAATTAAAATTACTATGTATCGCATTTAATTAGCACATCAACCGCTTATCACTTTTTGCTGACGAAAGGCAACCCTCCACGTTACATTTATGGCGGTGTATTTTTCTTGCTAAAACGAAGTACTCCGTAACCTACAAAAACACCTCTTGCAGCATTAATCTCAAAAGGATTAACAGCAATTTATTTTGCTAATTGAAAAAGTATGACAACAAAAAACTATTGGAATTATTCCACGCTACTAGCGTTCACTGAAATGAAGTCTGAAAAAGTAACTCATTTCACTTTTAAGCGATATGTTTTAGCGCTAACGCTCTTTTTAACTTCATTGAGCTTTACGAATCTATCGTACGCACAATGTCCCGTTACTGCTTTTGCTAGTCCAATGACTGTTCAATGTGGTGACCCTATATCCTTAACAGCGGTTGCAGAAGGGTGTAAGCCTTTGAACAACAATTTCAACTCTGGGGTAATAGGTAGTGATTGGGCAGCTACCCCTGGCGCAGTAGTTACCAATGGAAACAACTTACCAAATGCAAGTTATAACTGTGTAGGTCCGCCAGCTGAAGGTGCTTTTTGTCTATGGATGGGGGCTACTGTTGCAGCGCCACGAAATGTAACCACCAAAAACTATGATTTAACGGCTTGTGCTTCTGTTGGAGCTAATATTTGTTTTACGATGAAATTTTCTACCCAAGGTGGACCAGATCCTTGTGAAGGAATTGATTTACCTGAGGAAGGTGTTTATCTTGAATATTCCAAAAACAATGGGGCTACCTGGATTGAGCTTGCGAAATACGAGCCAAATGGTGGCTTTGACCCAATAAGAACGGCTTGGACAAGATATTGTATAGATTTACCACCCGCAGCCATTTCCACTTCAACCCAATTTAGATGGATACAAAAAGCTTCCTCGGGAGCTGGTTTTGATACTTGGGGCTTGGACAATATGGTGATCAACTTAATTTCTCCAGGATATACTTTTGATTGGGCTCATGATGGTATTGCACCAAGTCCACTCCCTAATACGCCCGACATTATTGGAACTAAGGACAGTATTTTAACAGTAACCTACACAAATGGCATTGAAACTTGCCAAAGTTCTGTGGCAGTAACTGTAATTGGAACTACTGGTTCAGCAACAGCTACGCCAGTTAATTTATGTGCTGGTCAAACTTCGCAACTTGGTGTTAATGCTACGCTCATCCCTCCACTTCCGCAAAACTGTGGGCAAAGTATTACTGGTTGCCAAGGAACAACAGAGAATTTAAATTTTCAAACTGGAAATGTAAATGAAACCAGTGCCATGCTACTAGGAAGAAACACGAGTTCAGGAGGAATTAGCATTGGCACATGTAATACAGGTAATGCTACGCTGCCTGAAGTTAGTAACTTTGATGTCGTTGGTCGCATGCAATTCATCATAAATAGAAATGAATTACCTACTTATTTCCTAGGTGGCCAATTGTATCGTTTGGAATTATTCCCTGTAGGTCCGGCTGGTGCATTTAACAATGTAACGGTGTCAATTGGTTGTACTGCTAAATCAGAATTTGGAAATAACACTGAATTTGTTAACGGTTTATACACTGTGTTTTCTGGCCCTTTAAATTTTAACGCACCATCCACCATTGTGGATTTTCAAAATCATTTTGATTGGCCTGGAGGAACAAATATTGTTGTTCAAGTTTGTTGGAAACATTCAGCTGCAAAAACAGGGAATTTATTTAAACATACAACTACCAATTTTGCCTCAATTTTCTCTCACAGCTGTTCAGGAGCAGAAAACTGTGGCACACAAGTAGCTGCAGCTCGATACCAATTTCGTCCTGATTTTAAATTAGGTATTTGCTACCGACCAATTCCAGTTCTAAATTATTCGTGGTCACCAACCCTTGGTTTAACCGATCCCACTATAAAAAATCCAGTAGCAACAGTAAACGCAACTACTACCTATACTGTTCGAGTATCAGATCCTGTCAAACCAGCAGCATGTGATTTAGTAAGAAGTATAAAGGTTAATGTAACTGAGCCTACCACAACCATTACTCCGGCAAATCCTAATATTTGTTCTTCTGGAGGTAATGTGGTATTAACAGCCACTGCACTTCCCTCCCAACCAGGAGGAACAATCACCTCCTATCTCTGGAGCCCGGCAGCGGGATTGAGTGGTACCAATACCGCAACTGTTACCGCCAGTCCTACTGGCACAACTACCTACACCTTGGTCGTTACAGATAACACTGGTTGTACAGCAACAAAAACCGTTACGGTCACCGTTGGTCAACCAGCTGGTCCTCCTGCAGTGAATGGCGAAAGATGTGGAACTGGTGATGTTTCTATAGCTGTCACTAGTTGCTCTAGTCCAAGTGTCGTGAATTGGTACGCTGCTTCCACTGGTGGCACGTCAATATTTACGGGTAATCCTTATAATGCAACTGGACTAACTTCAACTACCACCTATTATGCAACCTGTACCGTAAATGGTTGTGAAAGTACACGTACAGCAGTAACTGCTACCATAAACTCAGCACCCAATGCTGCATTTTCATATTCCCCAAATAGTATTTGTAAAACTGGAACTCCAATTACTCCTACCATCACAGGTAGTTCGGGTACATTTAGTTCTACTCCAGCTGGTTTAACGATAAATACTACAACCGGTGAGGTAACTCCAAGTAGTTCAACAGTTGGTACTTATACAGTAACCAATACCGTTCCAGCAACACCTGGATGTCCGCAAGCAACTGCAACTTCTAGCATTTCAATAACGGCCCCGCCAACTGCAAATTTCCAATATACTGGTTCTCCATATTGTCAAAATGGAACCAACCCAACTCCTGCCATGATTGGTGGTGCAACGGCTGGAACTTTTAGTTCGACAGCTGGCTTGCAATTTGTTAGTCCTACGACTGGTGAAATTAATTTAGGAACAAGTACTCCTGGAACCTATACAATCACCAACACCGTTCCGGCTCAAAATGGATGTGCGGCAGTCACCGCAACTTTTAGTATCACCATCAATGCTGTGAATGGTTCCGGATTCTCATATACTTCCAATACCTTTTGTAAATCAGGAACAAATCCTTCACCTACGATCACTGGAACTCCTGGGGGAACTTTTACATCAAGTCCTGCTGGATTGGTTTTCACCAATTCAACTGGAACAATTAATTTAACCTCTACACCTGTTGGGACATATACCATTACATACACAAGTCCAACTCCATGCTCAACAACACAAACTTTCACTGTAAACGTTACAAGTAACCCGGTAGCTACATTTAGTTATGTGAATTCACCCTATTGTAAAACAGCTGCCAACCCAAACCCAACTTTTAGTGGTGGTGGAATTGCTGGAACCTTCACAAGTTCTCCAGCCGGGTTAGTATTTGTTAGCACAACAACTGGACAAATAGATTTAACTGCAAGTACCTCAGGAACGTATACTGTAACAAATACAGTTACAGCATCAGGATGTACCCCAGCATCGGCTACGGCCAATGTAACAATTACAACTCCTCGTACTGCAGGGTTTACATACCCTAATGCAGCGTATTGTCAATCAGAAACAGACCCTAATGTAGTTTTAAATGCTGGGGCAACGGCCGGAACATTCACAGCTTCACCAGCCGGATTAGTTTTTGTTGCTTCTAACGGAACAGTTGATTTATCGGCAACAACTCCTAATACCTATACAGTTACGAATACATTGACTGCCCAAGGTGGCTGTCCAGCTGTTACGGGTACGAGATCAATTACCGTTAATCCTAATACCACTGCAACTTTTGCATATAGTTCAGGAACCTATTGTATTGGCGGATCCGATCCAGCACCTACAATTACAGGTACGCCTGGAGGAATTTTCTCGTCTACCCCTGCCGGTTTGATATTTAATTCAGCAACCACTGGTTCAATCGATCTGACCAATTCAACTGCGAATAATTATGTGGTGACTTATAACGTTGGAGGTAGTTGTCCCTCAACATCAAGCGTGAATATTAACATTACGAATGGAGCAACTGCCGATTTCAATTATGCAGGTCCTTATTGCTTGAATGATGCAAATCCATCACCAACGTTTACAGGTGGAGCCACTGCTGGTACTTTTTCTAGCACTGCAGGTTTAGTATTTGTAAATACTGGAACTGGGGTCGTTAATTTATCAGCTTCTACACCAGGCACCTATACTGTAACTAATACAATAGGTGCAGCTTCAGGTTGTCCAACAGTTTCTTCCACCAATACCATTACATTAAATCCGACAGACGACGCGACATTTGCATATTCTGCACCTGGTTTTTGTGCCTCGAGCGCAACTGCATCACCGGTAATTTCAGGTACTTCGGGAGGTAATTTCAGTGCCACTGCTGGTTTAGTCTTTTCTAATGTTACCATTGGAGAAGTAAATTTATCGAGTACTCCAGAAGGGATTTACACGGTAACCTACTCTACCACAGGTGCATGTCCAGATACTAAAAATCAAATCATAGAGGTGAATCATCAGTTAGATCCAACTTTCGAATATCCAAGCACACCTTATTGTTCTACAGATGGAATTGCAACAGTATCTTTTCCTACAGGAGGATCGGCCGGTAACTTTACGGTTACTTCTGGTACCATTTCTTTCGATAATCCGAGTACTGGTTCTATCGATTTAGCTGCAAGTGGACCGGGAAGTAGTATTATAACCAATACAATAGCAGCCAATGGAGCTTGTCCGCAAGTTACAGACGATGCACCAATAACTATTACCGCACCCGCAGTTGCTGATTTTACTTATCCGAACAATCCATATTGTTTAACTGGAAGTAATCCAATTGTGCAATTAGGCGCTGGAGCAACAGCGGGAACTTTCTCAACCCTTGACCCAGGCGTTTCTATTGCAAACACAAGTAATGGAACTATCAATTTAGCCGGTTCAACGGATGGCACTTTTACAATTACAAATACGGTAGGTGCTAATGGAGGTTGTCCTGCAGTTTCATTTGATTCACCAGTTACTTTGACTACACCGGCAGACGGAAGGTTCAGTTACCCTGCAAATCCATATTGTCAAACTGGATCACCAGCCTCTATTGCTTTAAATGCGGGTGCTACAGCAGGTACTTTCACAAGTACATCTCCTTCAGTTATTGTAAATGCAACAACAGGTCAAATAGACGTTGCTAATTCTGCACCGGGTACCTATAAAATTTATAACTCTGTGAACCCCAATAACGGTTGTCCTATCAAACTTGATTCGGCAAACATTACTATTCAAACAGAATTGCACGCAGATTTCGATTTTGCACCATTGTATTGTAAGGACGCTACAGACCCGAGCCCTACCTTTATTAATGGTGGAAGCGCCGGTACATTTAGTGTAGACAACGGAGGCTTACAGTTTATTTCAACTTCAACAGGTGTAATAGATATGGCGAATAGTATTCCTGGGGCTTACGTAATTACCAATTCAATTCCATCCAACGGTGGTTGTCCAGCTGTATCTTTCACAGATAATGTAACTATTCAAGCTGTGGACAATGCAGATTTTAATTATTCACAAGCGCAATATTGTGCTCAA
This sequence comes from Bacteroidota bacterium, assembly GCA_018825925.1. Taxonomy (GTDB): domain Bacteria; phylum Bacteroidota; class Bacteroidia; order Flavobacteriales_D; family Crocinitomicaceae; genus UBA2040. The sequence continues at coordinate 8,295 of JAHKAT010000099.1, forward strand.
GGAACTGACCCAACTCCCGCAATAACTGGAACGATGGGTGGTATATTTAGTGCAACACCGAATGGTTTAAGTTTAAACACAAGTTCTGGTCAAATTGACTTGGACGCAAGTGTATTGACACAATACACGGTTTCCTATACCACACAAAGTGCATGTCCTATAGTTGTGAATAAACAAGTTGAAATTATTAATGCACCAAGTGCACAATTTGAGTACAACCCCTCTTTATATTGTCAAGGCGATGTTGACCCACTTCCTACCTTTATTAATGGAGGAATTGCTGGAACCTTCTCTGCCTTGCCGGTTGGCTTAACTTTTGTCAATACATCTACAGGAGAAATTGATTTGAGTGCTACCAATGCAAGCAACTATAACGTAACAAATACGATAGATCCTGCGAATGGATGTCCAGGGGCCTCGTTTACAACAGTAATAACTATTAATGCAATTCCAGATGCAGAATTCACCTATGATAGTGATAATTACTGTAACGATCAGCCCATGTTAACACCGAACCACGCAACAGGAGTTGATGGAACCTATTCTGCAACGCCAGCTGGTTTGTCTATTGATCCAGCAACAGGAGTCGTAAACATACAAGGTTCGACTCCAAATACCTATACGGTTCAAAATGTAGTAGCTGGTTCAGGTTCTTGTCCAAACGATACCAAAACGTTTACATTAACCATTAAACCTATGCCTTCGGTTATTCCTTCTTCAAACTCACCTGTATGTAAAGGAGAGAGTTTAGATTTAGCTGTGGCGACAAGTCCGAATACGCCAGGAACAACGTACTCTTGGACAGGACCAAATTCGTTTACAAACAATACACAAAACCCTTCTATTTTTCCTGCGCTAGTAGCTTCTAGTGGAGATTATACAGTGCAAATAACCACCGAAGGATGTACTTCATTTGCTATACTTAAAGGTGTAGTTGTTAGACCAACAGTGCCGACCACTTTTGGACCAAGCGGACCCTATTGTGCAAACGCTGCCCCTGTTAATTTAACCACTAGTGATAATGGCGGAACATGGACTGGAACAGGAATTACCAATAATACGGCGGGTACC
>JAHKAT010000100.1 GCA_018825925.1 Bacteroidota bacterium
AGAATCAAATTTTATTAACCGATTTTGCTGCTCCTCTATTGTTTCAACCCAACTTCCAAGTAGCCCTACCTCAGGATTTGACTCCATGAACAAAAATTGCTTTTCAAATCTTTGTGGATAGGCAATATCATCAGCATCCATGCGGGCAATGTAATCGCCCTTAGCGATTAATAATCCAAAATTAAGGCAATTTATGAGCCCTTCATTTGACATGTTTTTATGGTAAACTATTCTTGTGTCATTGAATGATAAAATTATTTCTTCCGTTTTGTCTGTTGAACCGTCGTTTATTATTAGAAATTCAAAATCTGTGAATGTTTGATGGAGAATAGAATCTATGGCTTCAAACAAAAATTTATCTCCATTATATACCGACATTAAGACGGTTACTTTTGGAGGACTATATTCCTTTGTATTCAAATTTAGATTTTAAAGAATTAATAGGCTTTTCAAGTATGTACCAGGATATTGAAGCCAATACAAATGTAATTACCGAAAAATAGACAAATCTTATATAGATGTTGTTGAACTCAGGAAAAAGAACAGATTCGGTGAAAGGAATTGTCAAATTGTGTTTTAAACTAAATAAATGTAGCCAATGGTTTAACGGATAGACAAAATAATGGAATATATAAATGGAATAGCTAATTTTTCCAATGTAAACTAAAATTCCATTTTTAAAGATGACATTGAATATTCTATTTTTAGAATGAATAAAATAAAATAATAGTGAAACACTTATCATAGATATTATGAAAATATTATCTACTAGTCGAAAATAAAAAAGTAATATAGATAACCCAATTAGAATTAGTAGTGATGCGTAAGTCTTTATTTGTTCTAGTGTTTTGTTCAGAAGGAAAATTGAAAGTAATGCGCCTAATAAAAATGAATCAAGACATCCAATGATTAAATAGTTTGAAGGCCCGTTTAACCTGATGAGTTGATCTATATTTATCCTGAAACCTACAGAAAGCACAATTAGGGCTATGGCAAAACTAAGGAGGAATTTAGGGCGTAATAGAAAAACTAAAAATGGCCAAAACAAATAAAATTGCTCCTCGTTTGCTAAGCTCCAAAAATGAATCAGATAGCCATAGTTATTATCCTCAAATACAAATAAAAAGTTCTGGGTGTAGGTGAGAAAGTAAAATATATGAGATCTTACATCCTGAAAATCAACTAACCACAGAATGATAATTGTTAAATAGTATATTGGGAAAATTCTAAGTAACCTCCGAATATAAAATGTTTTTATTTTATATGATGTACTTATTGAGGAGGATTCGTTTTTGTTTCTTATTAAAATGGTGGTAATCAAGAAACCACTCAAAACATAGAAAAAAATTACGCCAATTAATCCATTGTTAAACGTGTTTATCCAATGATTTTTTGGAATCCAGTGGTTTAGTAAAACCAAAAAAACGGCTATCGCTCTGGTAGAATCTAGTTGGGGTAAGTAAATCAAATATGTTTTTGAAAAAGATCTAAATAAAGGCTTTTAGCCAAGTATTTAACAAGTTTATTTCGTCTTTATTCACGATGTTTTGTTCAGCTAAAGCAAAGTAGGATTGTTGAATATTCTGAATAATTGAATTTTCTGATGAAATGGTACCTTTGACAGTGTCTATTACCCTTTCAGTATGCAAATACATAGTCACCTCTGACTCAAAATCTCTCATATAATTATGTGCATTCCTATCTTGAAAAACAGTCGCTTCAGTAAACCCAAGTTTATATCCAGCCTTCCACAAGATAGGTTGAGCAACCAACCCTCTTAATATATCTGTAAAACGAAATGTCACAAATGCAGGCAGGTACAATAAAGGAAAAAGCTCCTTGCAAAATGCTGTGTTTTGGGAGTTGAACGGTGTTATGGTGTTTTCTCCAAGTACTATAGGGCTTCTTTTGTCAAAAGTACAAGGTGTATTATCAACCAGCCTATAAATGGCATCAACGTCTGGATCTCCATTTGCAAGTCCTTGCCAAACTCCTATTTTAGATTGTTGTTTTGAAATTGCATACTTCTTTTGATTCAGAACCTCGTTCAGAGGTAAGCCTCGAGGCCATATCTTTTGGGGCGTGAACTGCTCGTAAATATTTACAAACCCATTGTCATTTTCAATTGTATCAAATTCGCCTTTGAACGCCGGAAAGTTCCAGTTTTCATAGGGTAGGTTGTCATCATCAGTATCTATGATGATTTCTGCGCCATTTTCAATAGCCCATAAATACCCTAGCATTTTTCTACAATAATGATTGAATGGTAGATTTTTAAGAATGGGATAGTTCAATTTCTTTTGGTCTTCAACTCCTAGATAAACAACGTTGTCTAATTTCCACTCCTTTGGTGACTTTAAATCACCCACGACGACTAATTGATAGTCTGGTAAGGCAGCAAACTTTCTAATGGCTTCAGTAGGTGCGAAAATGGAGGTGATAACTATAAATTTTTTCATTTAACTAAGATGTTCATTTTTCCACCAAGTTGCTGCTGATTTAACCCCTTGTTCAAGGCCTATGGAATATTTGAAACTTGAATTGGTATCCGGCATATATGTACTTTGATACAGTTTTAGCTCGAATTCGTTAGGGTAAATTTTTACAGTGTGTGAAGTTTCTGCTTGATTAATATAAGAGTCATAATTAATCAACCCAAAGTTACTTGCCTTCAGAACATATTTTACTTTATTGTACATCTTTGAAGATGAGATGATTTCTGGAACAAGTCGTTTTGAATTTCTTAACCAATCGATTGTCGATCTTTTTAAGCTGGGCTTCCGTAATTCATCAAAGTCGATTTTTAGTAAATCCAAAATCTCCTGAGGCATCATTTTCTCCAGTAATGTGTGCGTAATATTTAGTTGAATAGCGTGATTCTTGAAGTAATCCTCCCAAGAAATGGGTTCAGGATTTATCCCATATATGATCTTAGAATCAGTGTTTTCATCGAGTATTGTATATCTTATTAGTTCACATAAATCATCGACATGTATAGCATGACAGACAGATTCACGCACACATGGTAGAATAACAGTACCTTGTTGAATCTTGCTAAAAGCGAGTTTGGACCAGTGCATGTATGGACCATAAACAATACCCGCTCGAATAATTGTTATACTTTGATCTTTAAATTCGCTCAAAACCCTCTTCTCATTTTGAATTTTGACCTTAGTATACCAATCCTCCTCAGTTGAGTACTCTTCATGGTTTGCATGAGTTAAACATGCAGGGTTGACAGCAATGCTACTTAATTCGATTATTTTCTTTATTGAGGCTGCTTTGCATGAAGTCAAAATTGAATTTATCAATCTGAAATTATTTTCCAGAGCATTGTTTTCTTCTTTAATTAGAGCGCAGTTTACTACATAGTCAACGTCGAGTAAAGCTTCAGTAAGTTTCGTCGGGTTTTGAAGATCAATGGATATATGATTAATGTCTTCTAACCGAGCCAGTCTTACACCCACATTTCGGGAGATTAATTTTACTGTATAACCTTTTTGGATTAGATGATGAGACAGCCTAGATCCAATTTCACCAGAACTTCCAAGTATTGCAATATTCATTTATTTTCCAAAATTATTATTTAGTTGTGTCCTAATACCATAGCAATCATTGATTATTTCAGATACCTTAATTGCATTTTGACGTGAAGAAATTTTTTCATCTTTTCCATTTACTTGATTAAAAAATTCCTGCCATTGACTTGAGCAAGGACTCGATGTTGTTTCAAAATTTTCTATTCGACTATTTATATTTTTCTTAAAGTCAATATTTTGAACTTGGCCATTTAACTTTAAAATGTGAATAGAGTTTGGGTTGTTGAAACCTAAAGTAACCGTTGCACGATCAAAAAAGACTTGTACATAATTGCCCATAAAGCTTGTCCAGCTTAAATCTATTTTAATGTTAATATCTTCTTGAGTAATCAATTTAATGCTAGAGTTTACCTCTATGCCACCTTCAGAATCATCTCTGTACGATAACACTTTGAGATCTTTAAACAAGAGCATGCATAGGTCGATAAAGTGCGAACCGTAATCCATTGTAATTCCACCTCCGCTCAGTGATTTTGTGATAATAGATTTGGGGAGCGATGTACCTGCCGGCCAACCACCATTCATCTTAACAAAATTCACATGCCCATATTGTTTTAATTCAATAGCGTGTTTCAAAAACTGAATTGAATTTGAAAAACGTCTATAATAACCTACTTGTATAACTTTGTTGTATTTTAATACTGAAGTTTTGAATGAATCATTTATTTCAGAATCATTTGTAAATATTGGTTTTTCGCAAAAAATGTGTACCTCATTTGACATGAGTGTTTTTAACGTTTCAAGGTGCAAAGCTGATGGGTTCGAAATTAGAAATATATCATTTTTTTCAATTTCAATTTCGCCCAAACTTTTAGATAATTTTGTTCCTTTTAAATTTTCCTGTTTGATGAAATTTTTAACATTATCAATGTTCGGGTCAATAATGTTTTTGAATTCATGATTCATTTTCTTTAATACTGGATAGTGAAAAGTAGTAAATATATTACCACATCCAATTACATTAATTTTCATAAAATAAAATTCTCAGGTTCGACTAGGTTTAAGATTTCAACTCTATTTTTCTCCAAAATTTCGTAATCCCATGCTGACAGATTTGAGATACTTAAATTGAGCGGGTTTTTGTTTCTCCCGAAACGAATTATACCCAAACCACAATCTGCGTTAATTACTTCGCATATTAAATCTTCTCTAGTTCTATAGTGTGCAATTGTCTTCCAAACATCTCCAAGCCATACACCATCCCAGTTTGGAATATTTCTTGAAACCATTTCGCTATATGATGAAGCTGGGGAGGCTTGAACTTCAGTGGTTGGATTACAGTCATGAAGTATAATAATACCATTAGGATCAAGAGTTTGAAGGCAATTGTTAACATCTTTCATGGTTTGTTCATGGGTATGGAGCCCATCAATAAAAACTAACTGAGGTTTTTGCTTATTAAGCACGTCCATGTTTTGCTCGAAAAATTGATCGCTTGTAACTTGAAAGTATTCATCAAATGAATTAAAAAAATATTTTTTTAATTTTTTAATAAAAGTATCCTGCCTAACCTCCCAAGGTATTCTAAAGTCCGGATCCACTGCAAATTTTCTTTTGCATTTTATATTTAGGAAACACTTCCCGTAGAATACACCAATTTCGAGATAAGTTTGGAATTTCTTATCTTTAATTAGGGTATTGATTAATTCTATTCTAGTCATATATCGAGTTGTGATAGTTTTATGGGATGAATGTAGAGTTCATTTTCATTAAATGTAGAGTTTAGTTCGTCTAAACTAGAAATCGGGTTGGGAAATCTTAATTTGAATTCTGAACTGGATTTATTTTGTTTGGGATTGAAATGACTTCCTTTCCAAACTTTATCCCAATAAGTAGTTCCAGTCCAGTTTATATCTTCTTCAAAAACAACTTTTTCATGAGAGCTTAGAACTGCAAGGGGAATTGCAAACTCTACCCAAAGTCTTGATTGGCGGGTGATTTCACATATTCGTGAAAACTCAAGAAAATTATCCTTTGATACAATGAATATATCGGAGTATGAAGCTAAAAGAGGATATTGTTCGTTTTTGAAAAACTGTTTAAAATATATCTTTATTGATTGCTTGAATTTTGAATGGACAAGTTTTGTTTCACCAAAAACATGTTTAAACTTGATTTTTTTATTTGGGAACAGGTTGTGTTTTTTTAGCTTTTCTTTATAGTCTTGTAAGTTTGGAATATGACTATGTATATCAGGCACATGATGTAAAAGGATATCTTGCATTTTCATTGCATTAATTGCAGGTATTGAGTTCGCATATTCTAGGGACATGTTTTGAGCAAAACCCCATGACCAAGGAATAAAACCATCGCTTTGCTTTACCCTGAATATTTCATGAACGGAGAATTCGTTAATCTCAGGATTAAGTATTACATCATCACCTATGAATAAAAAATTATCGCAATCAAGTTTGTTTAGTACATGTGCTGCTTGAGGGATGTAACCTTGGAAATAAAATGAAGTTTCAAAAACTGGAATTACATTTGGCCGATCACCATCGTAAAATGGCACAAGGTGGTAGATTTTACTAAATCGACTCCCATATAGTTCGTCAATAATTGGAATGTTCCTATCGAAACGGTGATTATAAATTATTACAAGAGTAGTTTTATTCATTTTCTAAAAAAAAACATTGGCTTCTGGATAAATAAAACCAGAGGATACGCCCTGGTGATGTCCGAAATGTTTACCCTTTATATCAAATTCTGAAACGCTGAACTCCCCAAAAAATTCTAAAAAATCAAGAGTTTGGTTTAAACTTCTAACTCCTAAACTAAAGAAGTATTTCCCCGGCACCAAAATAGGAGATGTGAATTCGATATTTGTAGATAGATTTTTATTTTCGAATTTATACCTTTCATGACTCTCAAATGTAAAAATTCGATTACCTCCTTCTGAATCAACACCAACGCCAATTTCTATTTCTTCAATTGATGGATCAATCTGTTCACAGGATATACTAATTGTTAAGTTTTCTTTCCAAAAAAATGTTTCGTTATGTTTTAATTTTAAAATTTTCACACGTTTACCATGGTCTTGATGTACTCTTTTCCCTGATATCGAATTATTTTTTGTTGTGTTGATGTTGTTTTTTAGGTATCTATGGAGCGTATCCTTTTTGCTTGTTAATGGAGTGAGCAATCCATTTTCTAGCAAAATTATATTTTCACACAGCGACTCAACAGCCGCCATATTATGACTCACAAACAATACCGTCCTCCCTTCACCACTCACATCCTTCATCTTCCCCAAACACTTCTTCTGAAATTCTGCATCACCAACTGCTAATACTTCATCGACTATTAAAATCTCAGGTTCCAAATGTGCAGCTACGGCGAAGGCTAGTCGAACGTACATACCACTAGAGTATCTTTTAACTGGTGTGTCTATGTATTTTTCTACGCCAGAGAAGGCGACGATTTCGTCGAACTTGGAGCGGATTTCGGTTTTGGTCATGCCGAGAATGGCGCCGTTGAGAAAGATGTTTTCGCGTCCGGTTAGTTCTGGGTGAAAACCTGTGCCGACCTCAAGGAGCGAGGCTATTCGACCTTTAACGTTGATTTGTCCGGTGGTTGGTGACGTTACTTTGGATAGTATCTTCAGTAAAGTACTTTTCCCCGCACCATTTCGCCCGATGATGCCGAGAACTTCACCTTGTTTCACTTCGAAGTTGATGTCTTTCAAAGCCCAAACGTATTCCGAATCATCGGCAGTGTCGCGGTTGTTGACGCCGGTGATTTTGGCATATGGATCTTCCAGACCGCGTACTTTGTGGAACCAGCGATTGATGTCGTGCATCAGGGTTCCAGTGCTAACCTGGCCGAGGCGGTACTGTTTCGAAAGATTTTCTACTTTAATTACAGTCGACATGGGGTTGAGGTTAAGGTTAAGGATGAGGCGTGTCCGCTCCGTCTTCGCTGCGCTGCGCGGGACAGGTCTTGTCGAATGACGACAAGAAAAACAGCACCGCTTAAATACTGCTGACGGATCGAGGTTAAGCTTGAGGGCTGCACGCCTATCGGCGGGTTGAGTTTCTCGACTTCGCTGTGGCTTCGGGTGGTAATTCCTTCACCGCTGAAGCTACGAATGGCATTTGGGTGCGTTAGCTGTACGCTATATGTTGTCTGGCCTTTGGCGGACAAGGGAAAAGCATAATAGTTGCTGTTTGCAACTTTGAAGTTTCTTAACAGTTTTGGGTTAGAATTGAGAAGTGGATGTTTTTCTACTATCAATTGACTTTTTAATTTTATTTATTGAAAAGACGACTTCATCTATTTTCGTTGAAATTTCATGGTATTCATTTGGAGCGAAATAGTTTACTTTTTCTCCATAAATGAGAAGGCTTTTAGTCTCTAGTGCAGATCCACGAGAGTAATCGTAAAGCCTACTTTTGTCTGCGCTGCCAGATCTGCCGAAGCCTTCCGCGATGTTAGCCGAAATACTAACAGCTGCTCTTCTTAACTGAGAGGTTAATCCATAATCCTCTGATTTTGGCAATCTACTCGTCAATTGAAAAACCATTTCTGCGATTGTCATTCCCTCTTGCCAAACCGGCATTTCAGAAAAATCATTGTACATAAAAAATACTGATCCTTATTTCGTTAACTAATCACGACAAAGTCGCACTAAAAAATCCCCTCATCCTCAATCCGCCTATGCCGTGTATGAGTGACATTTATCTTTTAGTCTATCGGCGGGCCTGTCCGGAGTACTTTGTGCAAACAGGCGGACACGCCTTAACCTAATTCTCAGTCTGGAACATTTCCTCCTATTCCTAACTCATTAACTATTCGCGTCGAAGACGCACTTAACGATCCCCTCATCCTCATCCTCAACCTCAACCTCAACCTTGACCTTAACCTTAACCTCAACCTCATCCTTTACACAGTGTCCATAAAACTTTTCTCCACCCTATTAAAAACAATAATCCCCAAGAAGAGAACTACAAAGCTGATGATGCTGGTGTAGATGAGTCCGTTTAAGTCGAAGTGTCCGACCCCGAAGAAGGAGTAACGGAAGTTTTCGAGTATTGGGGTAAGCGGATTCAACGAAATGATGGTATTCATTTTTCCATCGGTAAAGCTTAAAGGGTAAATTACGGGGGTTGCATACATCATCAATTGGATCCCGAAGGTTAGTAGGAAGCCAAGATCTCTGTATTTGGTGGTGAGTGAGGAAAAGATGATACCGAGTCCTAGACCCAAAACGGCCATCAAGAAAATCAAGTAAGGCAAAAGGAGTATGCTCCAGTTTGTGTTTATCTTAGCGTCCTGAAAAACAACTTGGTAGAAAACGATGCAAGAAAACATGAGGACTTGAATCCCAAGTTTTATAAGATTTGAAATAACTATGGAAATAGGTGTGGTTAAACGAGGAAAATAAACCTTACCAAAAATTCCTGCGTTGGACACGAAAGTGTTCGAGGTTTTGTTCAAACAATCAGAAAAGTACGTCCAAAGGGTAATTCCAGATAGGTAAAACAAAATAGGATCCACTCCATCTGTTGGTATTCTGGCTACTCTTGTGAAGATGTAATAAAAAATGGCCGTGGTGAAAAGAGGCTGGATAAAAAGCCAAATTGGTCCTAGAATGGTCTGTTTGTAAACGGAAACAAAATCACGTCGAACAAAAAGCATGATTAAATCTCGGTAATTCCATAATTCGATTAAATTAATATCTAGCCAATTTTTCCTGGGGAGTATTATTTCAGTCCATTTTGGATTTTCCATTTTTAGGTTTTGTCTTTGGTTTAGAAACAGCTTCGCCTTTTCAATCACATTATCAATGTGTTGACCATTGTTTTAAAGATTGAACAGTTGTGACTGTTTTTATAAAATAATAAATATAGCCAAATGATTAAAATATAGGCCTAGTTTGGGCTTCAGATATAATAAAATCTATAAAACTATCTTTTATTGGTGTTGTTTCTAGACCAAACTTTCATATTAATTGGAAAATGCTAAAAATGTAGGTAAATTGATTCAAAATGTTCAAATTTGTTTGGTTAATTATTTTTATAAATGCGTCAACTTATACTTTTACTTTTTTTATTTTTTCACTCCGATTTTTCTGCCCAAGAAGCATCAGGCCGTTTTCCGAAGAACAACAGTTCGGTATCCACAGATATAATTCAATTTGTGGTAAATTCCGTTCCGAAAAATGTTAAAAACAGGGTTTTGATCTCGACAAAAAGTGATTTTACGGACGTTTTTATAGACACGACCTACAATTCACTAGCAGTTGATATTCCTTTTCCAAGTGTCAATCGAGATTATTTTTGGAAAGTTAAGTCCTACACGATTGAAGATTCAACAGAGTGGTCCTCTGTTCTGCAATTTTCATTTTTTAAAATGGATTTAATCACGGACGTTGTATTGTGGCTTTCTGCAAAAAATATTTTTCAAGCAACTGGTTCTCAGATTTCTATTTGGAATGATTTGTCATCCTATAACAATGCTGCTACACAAGCGAATACGGCATTACAGCCTGTTTACAATTCAACTGGGGGATTTAGAAATAATTCATACGTAAACTTTTTAGGAAATAGAGGACTGACCACACCAATAAACAATACAGTTATTTCAAATGATAGTGTCTTAGGTTTCATTTCGTTGACAAGTAATAGAAATCAAGGGTACGGAGCACTTTTTTATATAGGGAATAGTGGTTCGTTATCACCTTCTTTTGCCGCTAGAACTGCAGGGTCATCCTATAACAATGGTGCAATGCGCTTTCTAGGATATAATGGGAGTGTTTTCACTTTTGATCAACAAACTCCAAATTCAAGTTACAAGATAATAACAGGGGTAAACGCAAAAACAAATACTAAACTGTTTTCAGGGGGCAATCTGGTAGCCAATACTTCTGCGAATATTGTCCCTGTTGCATCAGGTGCCACACTAAAAGTTGGGAGTAATCAAGATTTTGGTGAAAACTATTCAGGTTTACTGCACGAATTAATTATAGTTAAGAATTTATCAGATCAATCAGTCTATAGATCGATAGAAAAATACGTTGATAATTCATACGTACCTCGTGTGGATATAGGCGGTAATAAATTTAGGTATTCTGGCTTATGCGATTCAGCTATCGTTTTGGATGCTGGAGCAAATTATACCTCCTATTTATGGTCCACAGGGGCAACCACAAGGACTATCAACCCAACAAAATTTGGCAAATATAGTGTAGTTGTAATTGATGAGCTAGGCTATACTCATACAGATCAAATAACTTATCGGCCAAATCTTTTTTTAAGATATCCTGGCCAAAGTATCTTTTGTTTTGGAGATTCGATTTTATGGGAAAGCGGTATTTCCTCTCAGTATAGTGTAGTTTGGTCGGATGGTAAACTTGGTGCAAATCGTTATGTTACAAATTCCGGAAATCTATCGTTTAAAATAGTCGATGGCAGTCTATGTGAATATTATAGTGATACAATTGATTTTGTATTAGACAACTACTCCCAAACCACCACCCTTGGCAACGACACTACTCTCTGCTCTGGCAATCTTTTAGCTCTTAAAACCAACCAAGCGCAGACTGTAACTTACCTCTGGCCGGACGGATCTACTGGGTCGAATTATGCTGTGGATACAACGGGGAATTATTTTGTGGAAACGACCAATGTACATGGATGCGTTGCAAAGGATACTATCCACGTCACCATCGCTGGATTGGCTCCAGTGGCGCAATTTGTGACTCAAAATGCTTGTTTGGGGGAAATTAGTAGTTTTCAAGACCAAAGTAGCGCAACAAGCCCAGATGTAATTACTGATTGGGCTTGGACTTTTGGAGATGGAGATCAATCGAATCTTTCAAATCCAACACATGAATATCTTGCTCCCGGAACTTATTCTGTTCAATTGTATGTGGAAACGAATGTAGGTTGCGGGGCTTTTCAAACGATTCCATTGACTGTTTTTAGTAATCCCAAAGCTGGGTTTAAGGTAAACGGGTATTGCTCTTTGGATCATATTCAAATGACAGATACTTCTAAAATTGGCGGAGGAGCTTTGTCGCAATGGGAATGGGATTTTGGGCAACCTTCAAGTGGGGCTGGGAACACCTCAACACTAAAATCACCCACCAAACAGTACGTCTCAAAAGGTAATTATACCGTTCAATTGTTGGTGACTGACGTAAATGGCTGTACCAGTCAAGCGCAAACCAATATAGAAGTTAAAGCTTCGCCCGAAACGAGTTTTAATTATACAAATGCTTGTGCTGGTTTTTCTGTTAATTTGAACAACCAAACAACAATTGTAAGTCCTGCGATGGTTACCAATTACCTTTGGACTTTTGGAGATGGTGCAATTTCGGTCATAGCCAATCCAACTAAAAGTTATGCAAATTATGGATCGTATGAAGCGATTTTAAAAGCTACCTCCAACGAAGGTTGTGTTTTCTCAGACACGAATCAAATTATAATACACCCAATTCCTGTGGCAATTTTGGATGTAGGACCGGCTTGTAAATCTTCACTTACTGAATTGTTGGATTTGTCAACCATCGCACAAGGTTCTATCGTTACATCAAAATGGTATATAAATCTCAATGATTCTACGGAAGGGTCGCCGGCTTATTTCGTTTTCAATACGACGGGGCAACAACAGGTGGTTTTGAAATCCATTTCAGATCAAGGATGTTTTAAATTGAAATCCATTTTGCTGGATATTACGGAGGAACTAAAAGCAGATTTTAACGTTTCGAGTGAATCGGTGGCTGTTGATGAACCAGTGTTTTTTATGGAAAATACAATCGACGCAACAGAGTTTTCTTGGGATTTTGGTGATGGAAATTCGAGTGTTCTGGCCAATCCATCACATGTTTATTCTACTAATTATACCGATTCATCTATACGTGTGATTTTGGAAGCTAAAAATACTTCTGCTTGTCGAGATACACAATCAAGAGTGCTTCAAATTAAACCGTATTCCTTGGATTTGGAGTTGAAAAATGTATTTGTTTCTGAGGTGGATGGTCAAGTTGTAATTGGCGTAGAACTTAAAAACAATGGGAATACTCGTTTGACAAAAGCGGATTTGGAAATCAGTTTGCCGCAGATTGGATCAGTGTTTACAGAGGTTTGGAATGGTTCTATAGGACCCAATAAAACGGAACTGTATGTTCTTAAAAGTAAAGTTAAAAAATCAGCCTTAATGAATCAGAATGGAGGTGATTTTATCTGTATAAATGCCCTCGGCTATGATGCGGGAGGAAGATCTGAAATGAACTTAGAAAACAACAGATTGTGTGTGGCAATGGATGCTGACGAACCAATACTTACTCTTGTTTCACCCAATCCAGCAAATGAGTTTTTTGGTTTTGACTTAATTTTATCCAAAAAGGAATCAATTTCTCTTGAAATAATAGACTCACGAGGTCAGGTCATTTCAAATTTGGAAACAGCCAAAACATTTCCAGAAGGATATCACCGCTTAAAATATTCGTTGAGTAATATAGATGCTGGAGTTTATTTCTTAAGAATGACCACAGCTGAAAATAAACAAGTTCAGCGCTTTGTGAAAGAATAAATTAGATGGCGGGTTAGATGCTCATACCGTTTTTCAAATGGGCAACTAACGGTTTTTATTAAGAATGTACTTGCCAAGTGGCGTGAGATTGATGTTGTACGCTTTTTTTAAGGTCCCCAATAGTCGAAACTGAAGGTTGTTCCTTTTTTAATTGTTATTTCTACCGTTCCTCCACATTTTAACTTATGGTTTCCAGGGGTTATTTTTCCTTTTTGTCCAACTTCAACTGGCCAAACTCGATCATCCACATATAAAGTACAATTCTCATTGTCCTTTTCGTTGATTATTAGATAGGTACCATAATCTTTAGATTTTATGACTTTACCTCGTAATTCTCGATTAAAACATCCTACAACGGTTGAGAAAATTGTAATTATACAAACAACCTTGAATATTCTAAGATTAAAAATTTGTTTCATTCTAAATGAATAAATGTCGGTAAACACAGCTTTTTACTATAAATAAAGAATCTAAACCCTGTTTGGTTTGAAGGTTAGCAAAATCAACATAAAGGGTAAGATAATCGATTTAAAACGAACGAGAACCCCAAACAGACCAGAGGTAAATCCTATTGAAAACCCCATGATTAGCACAAAAACAAAGGAAAAAACAAGAATTTCTTCTTGGCCAATTTGTTTGATTTTTAAACCTGCATTTTTCCCAAAAAATCGAATGGTTAGAAGCATTAAAATGAGGTTTTCGATGCCGTTAAATATCAAGAGAGGAGAGACCGCTTCCCAAGGAAAGGGTCGGTAAAAAGCTGCAATCAAGGCATTGGGAATAGAACGCATTACGGATGGAATGGTGTAATCGGTTAAGAATAAATCATATTTTTTATCGCCATAGGTCGTATTATTGGCAAAATCCTGCTGTATCACGATAATTTCATTGAAAATCCCCTCAAAACCATTGCCCGCTGTACTCAGTTGAAAATAGGCCAGAAGTACAAAAACACTCATGGCATAAATTCCAAACTTTATAGATCGTCTTTTGAAGCTGGAATCTATATTGGATTTCGAAATTCGAGCATTGTACGCCATTAAAAGTGAAGGTAAAATAGCGATTAAAACATATAGGCGCATGGAATAAATGAAGAAAACGCTTACCAAGATTAAGAAAATGTATTTTGATACTTTCTGTTTCAAAACGAAAATGCGAATGAGACAAGAAATTAAAATCAAGAGTGAAATTAATACGTATGAATCTTTGGAAATCCCTGTACACCAAAACAATACAGTTGGAGTAAATAAGATGGAAATCGCTAAAATACGTTCGTCAAACAACTTAATCATGCGCAGTGAACAAAACAGGTGCCATGAAGAAAGTGTCATAATAGAAGCAACAATAAGGGTGCTTGCAAAGTAACTTTTAAAGGTGATAATTGATAGAAAAACGGTTAGTTTACTAACGAAGAAACTTTCGGTTTCGCGATAAATCCAACCAGGAGGGTAGGTTGTTAAATAAGAAAAATTTATCCCCATGTTTGATTCTCCAGATGAGGTCATGATTTCATTCAAGAAACGAATTGGAGATTCAAAGAGAAGATTGTGTAAAGAAATTGCTCCATCCCAATAAGCAAGTGTATCGCCACCTTCATAGAGGAGTAAATAGACAGATGAAAAAACGATGGAGCTTCCAAGTTTCGCGAAAAGTGAGCTTAAAAAGTAATTGTAATGGGAAGCGGTGCCTTTTTTACTTCGAATTAACCCAAAAAAGAGAGAAATTAATACGAACCAAAATAAGGCAATGAGTACAGGAAAAAACTGATAATGAAATTGAAGATCCATTCAGTTTAAAATTAGTAATTAACTTGAATTAATAATCTATGCATGATGATAGGGTTCTCCTTTCAAAATGGTCATACCTCTATATACTTGCTCGAAAAAGATCATACGAATCATTTGATGAGAGAAAGTCATCTCGGAAAGAGCAATCTTTTGCTGGGCTCGCTTATAAATTTCGTCCGAAAAACCATAAGCACCGCCGATTAAAAAAACCAATGTTTTTAATCCTTGATTCATTTGATTTTGAAGGTATTCTGAAAATGCTATGCTCGTAAATTGTTTG
>JAHKAT010000101.1 GCA_018825925.1 Bacteroidota bacterium
ATAATACTCTATTTCTTGCCCCAAGGTTTGCAAACCCAAAGCTATTCCGTCTAGTTCATCCGCTTCTTCAGAAATAGGAATCTCCATGGAGAAATTAAACTGTGAAAATTCGACCAATATGTCCAACAAACCTTCTAATCTTTCTTGAGTTTTAAGGTTGGTTCTCTTCACCTTTTCACATTCTTCGACCACTGTTGACAAACGAACAAGGATTTCCTCCTCTTCTTTCGAACAGCTCGACATATCTGGACTTTTGGAGTCCATCACTTGTCGCAAGAGATCTAAAAATGTGTTTTCTTTCATCCTCTTATTTGTCAATATTAATCAACCATTCCTTCGCTTCTTCTTGTGCTTTAAACATTTTCAAAGGATAAGAGGGTGGTTTTAGGCCAAGGAACAAATTAATAGCCATTCGTCCCAATGCCGATTGGTTGATTACTGCAATAGCAATTACAAACCTTGGCAATAGTTCAGCCGAAAAGTCTCGCTCTTCTTTAGTGCTCTTCACATGTGGATTAATCACCACCAACATTTTTTTCTTTCCCTCTCCATAAATTGCAATCCAATCTTCAATTTGCTGGTTTATCTGTGTCATTGTCATTTTTACAGGTTCCTCTTTTGGAACAGAGCAAATAATATCGTTTTCGTCAACCCAAATGAAATCATTCAACCGCTCCATGACATTATCGTCCGGTCCAGGTTGAAGGAATTCAAAATATTTGCTTTTTTCTATCATTAAAATCGGAGTTGCTGAGGTAGACAACGGCTTCTAAATATACAATAATTTAAATTACATCAAAGCAAATCCGCTTAATATCGTGTTAAAATTTTATGCTTTTAACTTCGGTGTCAACAGTATTATAAACTTGATAAAAGCCTTCCTCCAGCCAAAGTTGCCGAGCTATTTCTGCTTTCAATTGTATTTCAAGGGTGCGTTGGTTGGCAGATATGTCTCTTAAAGTATAGGGAACAGCATATTCCTCACTAGCGAAATAAACAAATTGACGGAGCAGTTCTTTATTCGCTCTGAAGGTGCTTAGATACTCTTCTATGGTCGCCCATTTGGCTCTTTTGTCAGACACAAACTGAAACGCAAACCCTTGGAAAGCTCCAGAAAAACGCAAGCGGTTGTAATAAGGAGTGAAGGCCATCGTGTCTAGTGGGATAAACACATCCGGCATGATTCCCCCTCCGCCATAAACTGTTTTTCCTTTTTTTGTTTTGTATCTCAACGAGTCTACAAAAATGGTGGAGTCAGGAGCAAACAACTCTCCATTGTCATAGCGCGCAGAAGCATCGCCATAATATTCTTCCATACTTCCGCTGTATGGTTTTTGTATACATCGACCCGTTGGTGTGTAATATCGAGCCACAGTCAGTCGCAAATTCGAACCGTCGCGAAGTGGAAAATCACCTTGTACTAATCCCTTTCCGAAAGATCGACGGCCATAAATAGTGGCTCGGTCATTGTCTTGCAAAGCACCTGCTACTATTTCACTCGCCGAAGCCGAATATTGATTAATTAGCACTGCAACTTGAATTTTCTCTAACAAACCACCACTTTTAGATCGGTACACTTCATTGCGCGTATTTGATCCTTTAGTTTTAACAATTTCTAGGTTTCCAGGTAAAAATTCATCTGCTATTTCAATCGCCCCCGACAATACACCTCCACCGTTGTTGCGAAGGTCTAGGATCATTTGTGTCATTCCTTTCTGTAAAAGCATTAACGCTGCTCTTTTGAATTCATTGGATGTAGTTACAGAAAATTGCTCGATTTGAATAAATCCTGTTTTATTATCCAACATATAAGCAGCCCCAATGGATGAAATGGGAATTGAACCCCTTGTGATTTCTGTCTCCACTTTTTTGCCATTTCGCAGTAAAACAACTTCAACGTCGGTGTTTTCTTCCCCTTTCAGATACTCCATTACTTTGTCGTTGGAGATCTTTTTTCCGGCCACTTTTGTTCCGTCGACTTCCAAAATTTTATCTCCCGCTTTTACACCCGCTTTCTCTGATGGCGAACCTTTTACGACATGTGTAATGCACACGGTGTCTTGTAAAATAAAAAATCGAACTCCTACGCCGCCAAATTTTCCTTCAATCGATTCTTGTGCCCGTTTCAACTCAGCAGCTGGAATATAATTACTGTGTGGGTCGAGTTGGTGAAGCATTTGGCCTATCGATTCTTCGAATAATTTTTCGCTATCAATTGGGTCCACATATCTTTTGTCGAGCACCTCTAAAATGTCCTGAATTTTTTGGTATTTCTCCCCTTTTTTTTCTGCGAAGGTGTAGTTTGTTCTTGGCGCTAACATAAACCCCAAGCCCAATCCAATGGCCATTGTTGCTGCTAATCCAAGAGGGATTAAATAGTGATTTTTCGGGTTACTTTCCATGATTTTCTTGGTCAATTTTAACAATATCAATTCCGGCTTCATTTAAAAAATCGATGCCGCTAGTGTCTTTATAATCTTTTGCATAGACCAGTCTTTTGATTCCTGCCTGCAAAATTAATTTACTACATTCTTTACAGGGCGATAGAGTCAGATACAAAGTTGCTCCTTTTGCGTTATTGGTAGATTTAGCTACTTTCAAAATGGCATTGGCCTCCGCGTGCAACACATACCAATGCGTTTCACCGATATCATTTTCACAACTATTCTCAAATCCTGCTGGTGTACCATTGTATCCGTCTGAAATTATCATTTGATCTTTTACAATCAAAGCTCCTACCTTTTTACGATTACAATGTGATAATTCAGACCACTGCTCAGCCATTTTCAAATAGGCTAAATCATATCTCCGTTGTTTTGCTTCTTTCATTTATTGCTAACAAAAATAATCGGTTTATTTTCTTTTGGGGCAGCTTCGCGGTTTTCTTATTATTCTATTGCCAACATTTACAAAATTTACTCCAAT
>JAHKAT010000102.1 GCA_018825925.1 Bacteroidota bacterium
TAAACAATTAATCTAGAAACATCGATTACCAGCGCAATAGCATTTGAGGTAGCAACAAATTGCTTTTTATCAAGACCTGATTTTGCCAAGAATGCCGAACGAAAAGCGCCTTGATGACCGCTTAGTCCGCCAAAAAAACCAGACAATATTCCGCCCACCCATAGATATTTAGGAGGAAAAGTATAGTTTTTTAAACGTTCATTTAACTCGAAAAAAGCAAAGAAAATCAATAAACAACCGATGGTCACTTTTAAGCTAGACATAGAAAACTCATGATTTCCAAGGGTGTATGTGTGGAATGGAATCGGTTTCCCCAATTGCACTAGGACGTAACCTCCAATTGCAGCAGCTAAGATGGCAGGTATACCAAAATAAGCAGCAGTTTTGAAGTGTATGTACTTGTAAAGTAAACCGAATTTAAAAACATTGTTTGCAAAATGCACCAAAGCTGTGGCTGCAATTGCAGTGGTAACAGGGAAAAAGATACTGAAAACGGGTAGTAGAATAGTTCCGAGTCCAAAACCAGAGAAAAAAGTTAGTCCGGCCGCAAAAACCGAAACAATTGCAATAATTAACATGTCCATATCCACAAAGTTCTCATAATAATTAGGAAATTAGCACGCCAAATAAAAATTTAATAAAAATTTAAAATGATTGATTTTCGAAGTGATACAGTGACCGTGCCTAGTATGGAAATGCGGGAGTTTATGCTGGATGCACCGGTGGGAGATGATGTTTTTTCTGAAGATCCAACGGTAAATGAATTGGAAAAATATGCAGCGGAAATGTTTGGTAAGGAGGCTGCATTGTATTGCTCCAGTGGAACACAAACCAATCAAATAGCGATTAATGTACACACACAGCCGGGCGGAGAGGTAATTTGCCATTGGGAAAGCCATATATATAAATACGAGGGTGGGGGACTTGCTAAAAATTCTGGAGTTTCAGTTCGATTATTGGATGGAGACCGCGGTAGGATTTCAATTGAAGATATTCGAAAATGGCAAAATCCCGACGATGTGCATTACCCAATTACCCAATTAGTTAGTCTGGAAGACACAGCCAATAGAGGTGGAGGCGCAGTATATGATTATAAAGAAATAGCAAAAATTGCCGCATGGTGTCAAGAAAATAATCTCCCTTTGCATCTCGATGGTGCTCGTTTAATGAATGCCCTGGTAGTTACTGGCCAAGACCCGAAATTGTACGCTAAATCTTTTGATACTATTTCTCTGTGTTTATCCAAAGGATTAGGAGCTCCGATAGGCTCGGTTTTGATTGGTTCAAAAGACTTTGTAAAACATGCAAGGCGTGTTCGTAAGGTCTTTGGCGGAGGAATGCGTCAGGCTGGAATGATTGCAGCAGGAGGATTATTCGCCCTAAAAAATAATGTGGAACGTTTGAAGATGGACCACGACCATGCTTTATTATTAGAAGACACTTTTAATCAGCTGAACTGGGTGGAAAGCGTGATGCCTGTGATGACCAACATTGTTGTGGTTCATTTGAAAGAAAAAGGAAAAAGAGATCAAATTATTCAAAAATATCTCGATAATGGTATCAAATGTATGGCCTTTGGCGAAGGAATGCTACGTTTTGTCACACACTTAAATATTCAAGAATCTGATATTCAACAAACAATAGAAGTTTCCAAAAAAATATGAAAACCTTCCTGTATACTTTAGTTGTAGCGACACTGTTTTCTTGTAAAAATGAGAAAACTCAAGAAATCAATCTGAACGATATTATTGAAGGTGCTGGAATTGAAGGAGATACAGCGGTAATTGAAGAAGCAGCTAGTATTTATTGGTACGATTCTCTTTCAATGGATTTGCAGCGTTTAACTGACTCTTTACCTTTAAATAAAGGAAGTTTCCAAAAAATGGACACTTTATTCTTTGTGGATCGGTTTAAACACAAAACGTCAGAAAAAGTGCTGTTCGACAGTTTAGGAGCGATGGCATTTTATACCTATGCAGATTCATTGGATTCGAAAAATGCTTTTTTTAATTGGCTTGATTGTTTTGGAAAGCGGTGTAATTCCATCCTGTTGTTTGAAGAGAAAAAAATTTCTAACAATGCATTTGTAATGGTCGTAACAGAACGCCATATATTCTATTTAGAAGCAACTGAATGGACCTTAAATAAAGAAATTTGTCTTACATTGGAAAAAACATTTGGGAAAGAGAAGATTTTGTACCTGTTGGAGCAACCCAAAGGGAGAAAAACACGCTGGTGGCAAAATACTCCTGAACAATGGAAATTAGTTAAAAAGGAAAGATGAAAATAGTTAACCGTGGTTATTTGTTGGTACGCCCAACTTTGAAATTTCAAACTTGGGCCAAAAATGCAAATCCAGACATTTTAATTGATTTAGATGATCGCGAAGGGTCTGTGTATTTGATTGACGATGATTTCTTTGAAGAAGAACCTATTATTGAACAGTTGTTTAAGAAAATATTGGTTCAAGAACTAGAAGCGGTTACAGGAGAGGAAACGCTATGGCCAGACGATGTTTCCAGAGAAAATTTCGACGAACTTTTTACGGTTGAATTCGGATCAATGGTTTTTGATGCGGAAAAAAGTGATCTAAAAAAGGATTAGAGTATTACTCCAAGCTTAAGCTCGAATTAAAGTATTTTTTGTTCAAACTAACTTCTTCTCCAATCCAATGAGGAAGAGTAATTTGCTCCGTTTCAGATTCAAGCTCAACTTCAGCAAGTATTAGGTCTTTGTGTCGACCATTGAAAACATCAATTTCCCAGGTTTTTCCTTCGAATTTGTAGATATATCTTGTTTTATCTAAAACTTTATTTTGACAAAGCAACATTAACTGGCGAGCCTCGGCAAGTGGAATTTCGTATTCATATTCATCGCGTGTAATACCTACCGTTTTACTTTTTATTGTCAAATAAGCTTTTTCATTTCTAATTCTAACGCGAATAGTACTAGCGCTGTCTACCGACAAATAGCCCTGTTGTATAGTGTCGCCTGTTAAGTTCTTTAAGGCTTCTAAAACACCACTGGTAACAAGAAATTTTCGTTCTATTTCTTTCATTTTACTTTCAAATACGAATCTTTCCACAAAGTAAGTTAATTTTGTTCTATGTCGATTTTTAAGCTTCATACATTCGATACTATTGATATCCTAAAATGGAATCAACTAATTGAAAGATCGACTGATTACGCTGCTTTTGCAAGTTATGAGTGCCTTCAGTTGAGTTGTTCTTCATGCTATTTTTTAGTGAATGAGGATTACCAATCTGGTATTTTTCTACCCATGAAAAAAGTGCTTGGGGTAGAAATTATTTATACGCCCACAGTGGTGCCTTTTAGTACATTTTTTGGTGAAAATGAGTTGTCACTAGAAGAAATAATGGGCCATCTACCTCATGTTCAACAGTGGTTGTTTTTATACAGAGGGAAGCATCAAGCGTTGAATTCAACGGTCAAGTATTTTCAAATCAAAGATTTTAGTAAAAAACAGAGTCAACAAGCGCAGCGGAAAATAAAGCTTGCTATAAAAAACGACCTAAAAGTTGATAAAACGGCTGACTATAAGGATTCCCTTGGGTTTTTAAAGAAAGAGCTTTCGGGAAAAGACAAAGCCTTTGATGCCAATTATTTTGTGACATTCCAAAACTTATGTCGCTTATGGGCTGAAAAAGATGAGTTATTGCATATTCAGGTTTTTGATAAAAAAATCTTAAGAGCGACACTTTATTTTTGCAAATCAAATGGTTGGATGTACTATTTGAAAGGAATTTCCGATAAGGAGGGCTATAATCAAGGAGCGATGTATTTTGGTATGAATGAAGCTATTGCAGAGGCAGAAAAAACAGGACTAAAATTTGATTTTGGAGGTTCCTCGATTAAAGGTTTGCGCCAGTTTTTTAAATCCTTCGGTGCAGCTGAGAATACCTTCTATGAAGTTAGTATCTCCAAAGGTCCATGGTGGTTTCCTGTTTTACGCAGAATTAGGAGTGTATTAAAACATTGAAGTTGTTAA
>JAHKAT010000103.1 GCA_018825925.1 Bacteroidota bacterium
ATAAATATTGTCTGCTCTTTGCGCTCATTGATTCAAAATAATCACTCGGTAACTTTATGTTCTCCATTTTATCAAAAAGTACAATCAGGTCAGCCGGAAATTCCCCATTATAAGGATTTCTTGGTTTGAAATTTAAGTCTTGATGAACAGCTGTGCTCCATGCCCCATTACTAACAATCGAAATATTAGAATTAATCTGATTCAACTTTGCCGAGAACATTGTCTGCGAGAGTTCTTTTTCCATAAGAACTTGGAGGTTTTCATTGATTTTTAAAATTTTACATTTTTCACTAGGCTTTGTTCTTCCAAAGAAATAAAAATCAGTACTATATGAAATCAAATCAAATGCCTCATTAAAGTCATAAAAAGCTGATAGACTCATTAATGAGTCTAATTGCATGTTAAACAGAATAAGCTTACCTGAGGATGCTACAAGAACTTTTGAATTATTACAAGCTATTTCACCTCTTTGGTTCATAGAAATATACGGTAATACAATTTTCGAAATTTGATTATTATTTTGTCTTTTAATTAGTGTTTTATTTGATGTATTCATGATAAATTCATGAGTAGAATTATAAGAAAATGACAAAGATGTACGCTCATAAAGAGAGGGGGTCGTGTTCGTAGAATCAATAAATTCAATATTGATATTTATGATATTCTGTTTTGGAGCTGATACTCGAATCAAACCGATATTATCTCTTAATCCATAAAGAACTATTGAATCTCCAATTACTCTAAACCGAGTCAAATTATTTGATTTCCCACCCAAATTCATTTCATTTTCTACTATTGATTTAGCCGTTAAATTGATTTTAAATAGAAAAATATTGTTAATCGAAGTTTTTGCTGACAAATCTTCAACCATAAGTTGAACGCTATTATTCTGCTGGTCAGTATGGGCACCTAGAATCTTACATTTGGACAAATTTAAACTGGTCGGAAGGCTGAATACATCTTTAGTGTCTCCATTTTTATTCAAATGCGAAACCTTCACAAAATTTGTTGAATCATTTGAATAAAACTCAGTTGATATATAATAAAAATCCTGGCCTAAGCTAGCCAATTCTCCTCCTCGAAAATCTGACGTGCTGGCATAACTCACCAACCCCCTAGAAAAAGATTGTGCCTCAGCAGTGAGATAGAAAAAAGAGAATAAAATCGTCGAAAAAATAAAACTGTTGCGCATATGTATTTTCATTAAGTGAACACTAAAAGAGTGGTTTTACTCAACTAAAATACATATATGTTTCAAGATTAACTTGCCTTATTTTAGGAAGAAAATACATGTCTATCTTTGTTAAAAATAGTTTAATCGCCTTATTTACAAGTCTTTAATTCAAGTAATTATGATTGTGTCAATGAAAATCAATCAAGGATTAATCATATATCAAATACTTGCTCCTTATTTTGCGGAACTCATCCAAACCGGGCTTCCAGCTTGCTCTAATTTCTTTTTCAGATTTTCCTTCACGAATTTGATTAATCAAAACATTGTTTCCTGCCAGTCGATTGAAAAAAGCTTGGTTGGTTACAAATTGTGTCGAATCTTTTATTAATTCGTAAGCCATCTTAATCCATGACAAATTCAGCTGATATTGTCTGCCTTTTTCTGATTCTGCAATATCGAAGGCATAACATATTTGATTTTCATACATCGGATTCTTAGCTCCTTCTTGCGAAACAGGCACAAAACTCATACTACTTTGAGGAAAAAGCGGATGACCGAACCATTCAAACGGGCGGTCTGTTCCTCTACCAACACTCACTGCCGTTGCTTCAAATAAACACAAACTAGGATACAAACTCACTGCCTTGGAGCTTCTCAGGTTAGGCGAAGGTGGAATTTCCAACTCATACCGCATCTTGTGGTAATAATTCTTGCATGGTACAACTCGCACTTCACATTGCAAACTATCGCCCAACCAATACTCACCGTTTACCATTAAGGCATATTCTCCTATGGTCATTCCATAAACAATCGGTACAGGGTGCATTCCAACAAAGGACTTATAAGCTGGTTCGCGAACAGGCCCATCTATGTAATGTCCGTTGGGATTGGGGCGATCTAAAATGTAAATGGTTTTTTTATTTTCTGCACAAGCTTGCATAACGTAGTGTAAAGTTGATATATAGGTGTAAAAACGAACACCCACATCCTGTATATCATATACCACTACATCAATATCTTCCAACTGTTCGGCCGTAGGTTTTTTATTGTTTCCATACAAGGAAATGATAGGAATCCCCGTCTTGGCATCCACTGAGGTTTCAACATGTTCGCCAGCATCTGCAGTTCCTCTAAAACCATGTTCGGGCGCAAACACCCTAGTTACATTCACCCCCAACATCAAAAGCGTATCCACTAGATGGGTACCATTGATCTTGCTAGTTTGATTTGATACAACAGCAACACACTTGTTTTGAAGTGAATCTATAAAAATTGGAAGTCGCTCTATGCCTAGATACATCATACGATCTGCCGCTACTTCCATGCCGCCATCCTCCACTTTATTTTCTTCTCTTACCAAGATATTATCATCATTTACCGAGATAATATCCCGCTCGCCTGAGGATATTAAAGAACACTGAGCTAGTAAAAGAACCAAAACACTTTCAACCAACAAAAGCTTTCCGTACTTTCGCAAGGCATAAAACTTGATATTGGCACACGAATATTTCATTGCTAAAAAAATCTTTTTAAAGGAAACCGAAGGTAAAAAAGTTTCCCGCCCTATTGTACGTATTAGTATAATAAGTATTGCACTTGCTATTGTTGTAAACTTACTGACCATTGCTGTTGTTGTAGGCTTTCAAGAACAAGTTCGCGAAAAAGTCAGCGGATTTTCTTCTCATGCATTTATAACACAAGCTGGTTCACCCAGTTTATTTGAATCAGATCCTCTACTTGTTAATGATACTTTACTCAAAAAGTTACATAAAATTTCTAATGTAAAGTACGCACAAATGGTGGCGTACAAACCATTGCTACTTCAATCAGACAAAAAAGAACGCAATATTCGTACCAAGTACAACAAAGACTCCAGTTTTGTTCAACAAGAAATTCAAGGAGCTTTGTTAAAAGGTGTGTCTAACGATTACGACTGGAGTTTTATCAAAAAAAATCTAGTTAGTGGTCACATTCCCATGTATAAGCCCAATAAAATAAGTGACGAAATTGTTCTTTCCCAATCCTTAGCAAACTTATTGAATTTCAACCAGGGTGATACTGTTCGGGCTTTTTTCGTTAAAAACAACCCCGTCAAGAAGTTATACCGCGTTGCTGGAATATTTCGCACGGGTTTAGAAGAATTTGATAAGAAAATGGTTTTTGGAGATTTGCGTGAAGTACAACAACTTAACGACTGGGGTTTACAAGCGAATATCGATATTTTAGATACTTTGAACGATGGCTATTTAGTGGTTAAAGCAAATGTTCAAGGCGGAAATGGATATTATCAATATGACTGGGGAAAGGGGTTTGGTAACAATATTGGACTTAAAATTTGTCCAACAGCAGATACCACCTTTCGTTTAATCGCAAAAGATTACAATGGTTTTATGGATGGCAACGATATATTGCTTTCGATTCCTGATACAGCCTACATTTCAATTAAAGTCAAAGGAATTAATTTTGCTCCTTGCTCATTTATAAAAGACGATGAAGGGAATATACTTCGAAAATATCTCGATGATACGGGTAGTCATTTCACCATCAAAACGGCCGATAAAACAGTAGAAATAAAAACCATCCAAGGAAAAGGTAGTGCTGAAAGGTATATTGGTGGCTATGAAGTTCGATTTACCGATTGGTCGAAAATGGAGGCAACTGTGAAGGAATTGAAAAGAGAATTCACTTTTATTCCGACTTCAAATGGACAGCAACTCAAAGTTTCAGGTATTAAAGAAAGTCAACAGGAGATTTTCATGTGGCTAGATTTTCTGGACCTCAATATTTTGATCATTTTAACCTTAATGATTGTTATTGGCATCGTAAATGTCGGGGCCGCTCTCTTGGTTATAATTTTGGTAAAAACTCAATTCATAGGCTTGATGAAGGCGCTCGGTAGTGTTAATTGGCAAGTTCGAAAAATCTTTTTGACGCAAGCTTTTTTCATTATCGGAAAAGGGATGATTTGGGGGAATGCCATTGGTTTATTGCTCTGCTGGCTTCAATATAAATTCGAAATTCTCCAGTTAAATTCTGAAGTGTATTACTTAAGTAGTGTACCTATCTCTATTTCTGTGGGTCAAATCGTCCTTTTGAATGTAATTACACTTATAATCTGTTTGACTGCAATGATTTTGCCAAGTACACTCATTACACGAATTTCTCCAACGAACGCAATTAAGTTCAAATAAAAAAGTCGACCTTTTGGATCGACCTTCTAAACCTAAAAACCCATTTATCAAACAAAACGTTTAAATCGTATTAGCTTGATAGTCTTAAGACGTTGAAATTTTTAAAGGGTTGGTTTTTTTTTAATTTTTTTCCAAACAATTACAGGGCGAGTCAAATTCAATCTTGGTTTTGTCTAGTTTTTCTTTCCATTTATCTTGAAAGCCTGCACTGAAATTTATTCCCCTAAGGTCTAATCTTTCAAGTTGAGTCAACAGCGAAAAATTGACCGGCAAATCACCTAAAAAAGTTTGAAACAAATCTAATTCAACCAGATTGGTCAAGTATTGAATACAATCTGGCAATGACCCCAATTTGTTTTCAGCGATTTTCAATTCTTTCAGTCCCACCATTTGACATAAATAAGCTGGGAAATTAGTGAGTCTATTCTCACTCAAATTGAGTTTTTCCAATTGTTGAAGTTCTCCTATCGTAACTGGTATAGAGGTGATTTTATTTTTTGAAAGATCCAGTGAAATCAAATTTTTAAACAAAAAAACTTGCTCAGGAATGGAAGATAATTTGTTCTTCGATAGATTTAAATGATAAACAGAATCAGCAGGTACAGATAGAAAATCAGAATTGGTGAAAACTTTATTGCGTTGGCCAAAGACCGCTGGATTAAACCAAAGTATTAAAATAAGAACGAGTATCTTCTGCATCTTTCGTTAATTGCACTTGTAAGTCTTCTTTGCTTGTAAACTTTTGTTCACTCCGTAAATATCGCAAAAACTGAACCGTTAGAGTTTCTCCATACAAATTTCCGTCAAAATCCAAAAGATGTACCTCCAAGCTTACAGTGCTTTCATTCTGAACGGTTGGTTTTACGCCTATATTCATCATACCCATTCGTTGCTCACCATTTGATAACTTCACTTGAACGGCATACACCCCTTTTTTAGGAATCAATTTTAACGTTGTCCCTAAATCTAAATTGGCCGTAGGAAATTGAATTGTTCGACCCAATGCACTCCCATGCACAACATTACCAGTGATTTCATAGGGTTCTGACAAATATGAATGTGCAATTTCTACTTCTCCATTGAAAAGTGCCTTCCTGATTTTCGAAGATGAAACATTCACATCCTCAATTTCTTGCGCTGGAATTTCTATAACCTCAAAACCATATGTCGGCGCTACTTCTCTTAAGAAATCCAAGCCACCTTCCCTGTTCTTTCCAAATTGATGGTCATATCCTATAACTAGTTTCTTAACCTTCATCTGACCAACCAGTATGTCTCGGACAAACTCTGTAGCAGTTAATTGAGAAAATTCCTTTGAAAATGGATACATCACAATATTTTGAAGACCCATTCTTCTTAGTTTATCAATTTTTTCTTCCTTCGTTTGAAGTAATTTCAAATCAGTGCTTTCTGGAAACAGCACCATTCTAGGATGCGGATAAAAAGTAAACAAAACAGATTCACCACCCATTTTTTCAGCC